>NZ_LYSQ01000005.1:0-210475 GCF_001728955.1 Aeromonas sp. DNP9
GACCGCCTTCTCGAGTCAAGCCTTATTTTCAAAGGTTTTTCGAGGTTATCGACGAAGTTGTTTGCGTTGCCGCTTGCCCTGTCGATGGAGGCGCATTATAGGGAACAGATTCTTTCTGGCAAGGCTAAAATGCATGTTTTTTTGATAAAACCGCACAACCGTTCAAACAACAAACAAAAAGAATAAAACTTGAACTGAATCACACATTCTTGAGGCAGATGACCGTCAAGTACCCCTCCCCTTCAACTCATATAAGCCATTTCGGATTGTTGACGTGCTAGCCAAAGCTCCTCCATCTCCAACAAGGTCTGATAGATTTTCTCCGCCTGTTCCGGTCGGCTGAACAGATAGCCCTGTCCATACAAGTGGATATCGGTCAAGGATCGCAGCACATCCAACTGGGCCTGTGTCTCAATCCCTTCACACACCAAACTCTTGCCCAGCATCGACCCCATCCGGCAAATATTGGCGACCAGTTCGGATGCCTCCAGTGAAGTGTCAATGCCCTGTATAAAGGAGCGGTCGATCTTCACCTTGCTGACCGGTAACTTTTGCAGATAACTCAAAGATGAATAACCAGTCCCAAAATCGTCTAATGCCAGCAGTACCCCCTGCTGATTAAGATCCTGCATCAGTTGCAGCGAGTTCTTCACTTCGCGCATGGTGGTATCTTCCGTGACCTCCAAGACCAGGCTACGGGCAGGCAGGTGGTGCTCCATCAATGCCTTGGCCACTAGTTTGAGCAAATTGCGCTGGTACATGCCAGGCGAGATATTCACACACATTTGCAGATCAACCATACCAAGCTGGTGCCACTGATAGAGTTGCTCGCAAGCGGTGTTCAGCACCCAGCTGCCAACCCGTTCGGCAAGCTGGAACTCCTCAGCCACCATGATCACTTCGTTTGGCGGAATGAAACCGAGCTCAGGATGCCGCCAGCGCAGCAGAGCCTCGACAGCTTCGCAGCGGCCACTCTCTAGATTGACGATGGGTTGGTAATAGAGTTCCAGCGCATTGTGTTCCAGCGCCATGATCATGTCCGACGCCAGATGCTTGCGCCGCGCCGTCTCGTTGAGCAGGGAGTTATCGTAAATTACATAGGGGACATGGGTCTTGCGACTATGGAACAGGGCCTGCTCCGCACGACTCAGCAACTCCTGAGTCTTGTCGCTGTCCATCGGATAGAAGGCAATCCCGATCCCGACTTCAAGCCGGAAGGGATAGTTGTCATAGACGATATCTTGCTTCAGAGCATGCAGCAATCGCGCTACCAGCTCCCTGACCTGACGCAGATCGCTGCTGCCACGCTGAATAATGGCAAATTGATCCCCCCCAAGACGTCCGCTCCACTCCCCCTCTTCACAGAGCACTCTGATCCGGGTGGCAAACTCACAAAGCAGATAATCACCGGTGTCATAGCCAAACTTGCTGTTGATATCCCTGAAGTCGTTGATATCGACCAGCACCAGTCCAAACGGCACTTCCTGTGTGGCGTACAGCTCCATCCGCTCCAGCAAAGCAACCCGATTGGACAACCCGGTCAGCGGATCCCGTCTGGCTGCTCTGAAATGGCGACGCCCTTCATATATAAGTAGCATGCTGAGCAGCAGCACTGACATGACCAGACCGGAGACCATCAGCAACAAGGCATTGCGCAATTGGCCAAAATGGCGATCGTTCTCGGAATAGACGTTAATGTTCTTCTGCATCACAGAAGCGAGGGAGTAGGAGAGCGGCTCTTGCAGCGGGGCAAGGCGCATCATGATCTGCTGATAGTCAGATGCCCCGCTTTGCAACTTGGTGATGTCGGGCTCTATTTGGCGAATATTGGTTTCAATCAGCTGCACCAGACGCAAGGTTTTCTGCTTGTCCTGCATGCTCTTTCGCAGCTGGCCGCTCAACAGGATGGGCGTTCTGCTCCAGAGAATGTCATAACGCAACATCAAGGTGTCATGATCAATCCCGCCATAGTGATAGACCTCTACCGCATTGAGGAAACGACCGAGCTCCAGCTGCAACTGCATCAACGCCCAGGAGACATCATAGGTGTATTTCTCCATCGCTCTGGTCGCATTCTGGATTTGCATCAGGCAATAGAGGGTGCTCCCGGTAAACGACAGGATGGATACATACAGAATGACGAGCAGTGGCCACGCCCTGGTCTTTCCTTTCACCCCATGCTCCCGTGCTGTTTTTATCAGTGCTGAATGTCTATCAAATCCAGCTGCCAGATCATCATGTCGGTATATTCGGATCGCTTCAATTCCGGATATTGATCAAGAGGCAGCATAAACCAGACCGGCCCCTTGTCACGCACCCGTATGACAGCGCCGTTGTCTTCCCATGCAAGGATGGGCTCGTATTTGGCAACCTTGTCCCATTCAATGCGGACCTGGAAACTGTTCAGCGCCGTCAACGTAATAGTCTTGCCATCCGCACCGACTGCAGCCAACACATCTGCCAGTTTTGGGCCTCTGTAGGTGTGTGGCTTATCCACCCACGGGTTGCCGGTCACTATCTCATGTTGCGGCAGAGCCTGCAGTTTGGCCAGATCAAACAACACCTTGCCATCAACTTCGTCTGCCGACCTGATGTTACCACCCACTTTCAGTATCACCGGCCCCGTCAGCGCCTCAGCAGCCATCACCGGCATGATGACCAATGAACACAGTAGTGTCAGCCAACCAAACATTTTCATATCTCCCCCAGATTTGCTGTCTCAACAGACTCAGTTTAGCCAGATATAAAAAAACGGCTCGCCTTGAGCGAGCCGTTTGTCAAACAGAGCAAGGGGGATGATTACATCATGCCCATGCCACCCATGCCGCCCATGTCAGGCATTGCAGGGGTATCTTTCTTCGGCAGTTCGGTGACCATGCACTCAGTGGTGATCATCAGACCGGCGATGGAAGAGGCAAACTGCAGGGCGGAACGGGTTACCTTGGTCGGATCCAGGATACCCATGGCCAGCATGTCGCCATACTGTTCGCTGTAAGCGTTGTAACCGAAGTTGCCTTCGCCATTCTTCACTGCGTTGGCAATGACGGAGGCTTCTTCACCAGCGTTGATGACGATTTGACGCAGCGGGGCTTCCATGGCGCGCAGGGCAACCTTGATACCGACGTTCTGGTCTTCGTTGTCACCGCGCAGACCAGCCAGTTTGGCAGCAACGCGAACCAGCGCAACACCACCACCGGCAACCACACCTTCTTCAACCGCGGCGCGGGTAGCGTGCAGGGCATCTTCAACGCGGGCTTTCTTCTCTTTCATCTCGACTTCGGTGGCTGCGCCAACCTTGATCACGGCAACACCGCCAGCCAGCTTGGCTACGCGCTCTTGCAGCTTCTCACGGTCGTAGTCGGAAGAGGTCTCTTCGATCTGCTGACGGATCTGGGCAACACGGCCTTCGATCACGCCTGCATCACCCACGCCATCGATGATGGTGGTGTTCTCTTTGGTGATGACGATGCGCTTGGCACGACCCAGATCTTCCAGAGTCGCTTTTTCCAGCTCCATGCCCACTTCTTCGGAGATGACGGTACCGCCAGTCAGTACGGCGATATCCTGCAGCATGGCCTTGCGACGGTCACCGAAGCCAGGCGCCTTGACGGCAGCCACTTTCACGATACCGCGCATGGTGTTGACCACCAGAGTCGCCAGGGCTTCGCCTTCTACGTCTTCAGCAACAATCAGCAGCGGCTTGCCAGCTTTGGCAACGCCTTCCAGCACCGGCAGCATTTCGCGGATGTTGGAGACTTTCTTGTCAACCAGCAGGATGAACGGGTCGTCCAGTTCAACGGAACCGGTCTCTTGCTTGTTGATGAAGTAGGGGGACAGGTAGCCGCGGTCGAACTGCATACCTTCAACAACAGCCAGCTCATCTTCCAGACCCTGACCATCTTCAACGGTGATGACGCCATCGCGACCCACTTTGTCCATGGCTTCAGCAATCAGCTTGCCCACTTTCTCGTCGGAGTTGGCGGAGATAGTGCCCACCTGAGCGATGGCATTGCTGTCGGCACACGGCTGGGACAGCGCCTGCAGCTCGGCAACAGCAGCCACAACGGCCTTGTCGATACCGCGCTTCAGATCCATCGGGTTCATACCGGCGGCAACGGCTTTCAGACCTTCGTTGACGATAGCCTGAGCCAGAACGGTTGCAGTAGTAGTACCGTCACCCGCAGCGTCGTTCGCTTTGGAAGCCACTTCCTTGACCATCTGGGCGCCCATGTTCTGGAACTTGTCTTCCAGCTCGATTTCGCGCGCAACAGAAACACCATCTTTAGTGATGGTCGGGGCGCCGAAGGACTTGTCCAGCACCACGTTGCGACCTTTCGGGCCCAGAGTCACCTTGACGGCATCAGCCAGGATGTTTACGCCTTCCAGCATCTTGATGCGGGCTTCGTTACCAAACTTAACGTCTTTAGCTGCCATTTTTCTTCAATCCTTAAATCAATTCGGGGAAAAGGAGGATGGATTACTCTTCGACAATCGCCAGGATGTCGGTTTCGGAGAGGATCAGGACGTCCTGACCATCCAGCTTCTCGGTCTTCACACCGTAGCCTTCGTTGAAGATAACTTTGTCACCAACCTTCACGGCCAGCGCTTTGACTTCGCCATTATCCAGGATGCGACCAGTCCCCACGGCAAGCACTTCACCACGGGTGGACTTCTGGGCCGCAGTACCAGTCAAGACGATACCGCCGGCAGATTTGGCTTCAGCTTCGATGCGCTTGATGATGACGCGGTCGTGCAGTGGACGAATTTTCATCGATAACTCTCCCAAAATGAGTCTCATTGTTGCTTTGAGGAATGGCCGTTCCAGGCCAAATTAGATATGTCCCTGATGTGGGGCAGAGTTGCTAACCCTTCAAGGGCAAATACAAAAAAAATTTTTTCACGTACTATAAACATCTTCGATGGTTCAGCCATGTCTGCACCCTGGTGCAAGGTCGGTTCAAGCCGCCCGTTTTCGATGCCAGAACCTTCAAAGCCAGCTGTAGAGACGAGCCCTTGACCCGCACCAACCCCATGTTGACAGCCCCTATTCCGGTCGTACTGCGCCAGATGACGGGCCCCATGATCTTCGGCATCATCGCCATTCTGGCCTTCAATCTGGTCGATACCTTTTTTATCGGTATGCTGGGAACCGAAGCTCTGGCTGCCATCAGTTTTACCTTTCCCGTCACTTTTGTGGTGACCTCGCTGGCGATGGGATTGGGCGCCGGATTGTCAGCGGTGATCGGTCATACCCTGGGGCAGGGCAAACACGATGAGGCGGCTCATCTCGCCACCGACAGCCTGTTTCTGGCGGTGATCATGGTGGCCCTGCTCTCCGCGGGGGGCGCTCTCACCATCAAGCCTCTGTTTACTCTGTTGGGGGCCAGTGCCGAGCTTATCTCTCTCATCCATGACTACATGCTGATCTGGTATCTCACCGTCCCCATGCTGGTGCTGCCCATGGTGGGCAATGCCGCCATCCGGGCGACCGGCGATACCAAAACCCCCAGCCTGGTGATGGCCGTAGCCGGGCTGGTCAACGGGGTACTGGATCCTCTGTTGATCTTCGGTATCGGCCCCTTTCCCGAATGGGGGATCCGCGGGGCCGCTATCGCGACATCTATCTCCTGGTTGATGGCGATGCTGGTCAGCCTCTATATCCTGCGTCATCGGGAGGGCTTGCTGCTGTGGCGCCTCTCGCCTCGAGCTCGGTTGCTGACCCACTGGCGGGCGCTGCTCCATGTCGCCGTCCCCGCCTCTTTTACCAATATGCTCAACCCCCTGGCCAATGCGGTGCTGATGACGATCTTTGCGGGTCTGGGTACCGAGGTGGTGGCCGCTTACGGCGCCGCGTCGCGGGTCGAGGCGCTGTTGCTAATTGTGATTATGGCCCTCGCCTCCGTACTGGCCCCTTTCATCTCGCAAAACTGCGGCGCTGGCAATCCGGCCCGCGCCAAAGCCGCACTTCAGAGCAGCATGCGCTTTGCACTACTGTTCCAGCTCGCCATCTATGGCCTGACCTGGCTACTGGCGCCACTCATCGCCAACCTGTTCAGCGATCATCCGCAGGTCATTCGCCTAATCATTCTCTATCTGCATCTGGTGCCGATCGGTTACGGCTTTCAGGGCATGGTGATGCTGTTGGCCTCGGCACTCAATGGCGTGAGGGCATCCAGTATCTCGTTCTTGTTCAACGGATTGCGGCTGTTTGGTTTTCTGTTGCCAGGAGCCTGGCTGGGGGCAAAGCTGGGGGGAGAACAGGGGATATATCTGGGGATACTGCTGGCCAATCTGGCGGCGGGCACCCTCGCATGGTGGTATGCCCGACACCGCTTCGAGGCCTTGTGCCATCAGGGCAAACCCTGATTCAGTCACTCGCCTCGGTTTTTCGTCTCGTCGATTACTCTTTACGCTCAAATTCGCCTTCGATGGTGGTGCCGCCCTGCTTGGCGTTCCCCAGATGATCATCGGACGGTACGTTGCCAAACGGGGATTGAGTACGCTGGAAACCGCCCATCTGCATCCGGAACTGGCTGCTGCCGATCAGCTTGTCAGCCAGTTGGTTGCGCAGCCAGGGTTGCAGCAACAGCACACCGAAAATGTCGGTCACGAAACCCGGAATGATCAGCAGCAAACCGGCCAACGCCAGCATCATCCCCCCCATCACCTCGCGGCCCGGCATCTCGCCCATCTGCATCTTTTGCTGGGCGCTGAACAGGGTCTTGATCCCTTCACTGCGCACCAGCGAGGAGCCCAGTACCGCAGTCAGGATGAGCAAGCCGACAGTCGGCAGCGCCCCGATCACCGAGCCGACCTCGATCATCACGGTGAGCTCCAGCACAACCAGACCCACCAACAACAAAAACAACTTGCCCATATCCACTCCAGCACCGGTAAATTGAGAAAAAGTGGCGCCCATCCAACGATGGTCAGAGGCGATTTTACCGCCCCGTCATCTCCACTTTCTGCCCTGAATAAATGGGGGCTGCCCCCCTCTTTTCAAGTTGGTCAACTGACTCCTACATCATCAGCAATCTAAAAAATCAGCAAAAAGTCACAAAAACTTATAAAAATCATCATGATAAAAACTTTGTAACATATGTGTACTTTCCTCAAAGTAATTTGAAAATGTCGCAAATTTAGTGATCCACCTCTAATAACCGATACCTCAATTGGAGTAGTATATTGATTAGTTTTTCGGGAGGTCATTCTCCCAACCGCCCCACTCGATGTGTGGTGCTTCAGGATGAGCTGTGCGCAAGGAACTCGCGACCACTCGGTGAGGATTTTTCCATTTATCTGATTTCTGAGGCATTACAATGAGCGACATCAAGAACGTCCGCATTGAAGAAGACCTGCTGGGCACCAAAGAAGTTTCCAATGATCTCTACTACGGTGTGCACACCCTGCGCGCTGTCGAGAACTTCAAGATCAGCTCTCAGAAGATTTCTGACGTTCCGGAATTCGTCCGCGGTATGGTGCTGACCAAGAAGGCCGCTGCGCTGGCAAACGGTGAACTGGGTACCATCCGTCCTGAAATTGCTGACAAGATCGTAGAAGCCTGCGACCTGATGCTGAACACCGGCAAATGCTTCGACCAGTTCCCGGTCGACGTTTACCAGGGTGGTGCCGGCACTTCCGTCAACATGAACACTAACGAAGTACTGGCCAACATCGCCCTGGAAATCATGGGTCTGGAGAAAGGCCGTTACGACGTCATCAACCCGAACGACCACGTCAACAAGTGCCAGTCCACCAACGATGCCTACCCCACCGGTTTCCGCGTTGCTGTTGTGAACAGCACCGACGTGACTCTGCACGCGCTGGAGCACCTGATCGCGGCATTCGATGCCAAAGCGAAAGAGTTCAAAAACATCCTGAAGATGGGCCGTACCCAGCTGCAAGATGCAGTTCCGATGACCCTGGGTCAGGAGTTCCACGCGTTCGCCGTGACCCTGCGTGAAGAGATCAAATCCATCAAGCGTTGCCAGGAGCTGCTGCTGGAAGTGAACCTGGGCGCGACCGCCATCGGTACCGGTCTGAACACTCCGCCCGAGTACTCTGCACTGGCTATCAAGCGTCTGGCCGAGATCACCGGTCGTGCCTATGTGCCGGCAGAAGACCTGATCGAAGCGACCTCCGACTGTGGCGCCTACGTCATGCTGCACGGCGCCATCAAGCGTCTGGCCATGAAGCTGTCCAAGATCTGTAACGACCTGCGTCTGCTCTCCTCCGGCCCGCGCACTGCACTGAAAGAGATCAACCTGCCGGAAATGCAGGCGGGTTCCTCCATCATGCCGGCCAAGGTCAACCCGGTTATCCCGGAAGTGGTCAACCAATCCTGCTTCAAGGTATTCGGTAACGACATCACCATCACCTTCGCCGCCGAAGCCGGTCAGCTGCAGCTGAACGTCATGGAGCCGGTGATTGGCCAGGCGATGTTCGAATCCCTGAGCCTGATGGAAAAAGCCTGTATTTCCCTGCGCGAGAAGTGCGTGGAAGGTATCACCGCCAACCCGGAAATCTGCATGAATCACGTGCTGAACTCCATCGGTATCGTGACCTACCTGAACCCCTTCATCGGCCACCACGAAGGGGATATCGTCGGCAAGATCTGTGCCCAGACCGGCAAGAACGTCCGCGAAGTCGTTCTTGAGCGCGGCCTGCTGAGCGCCGAGCAGCTGGACGAAATTCTCTCCATCGAGAACCTGATGAACCCGCAATACAAAGCCAAGCGTTTCACCCGCGAAGCTGCCGTATAAGCGAGTGTGGGCCGGGATCTTCCCGGCCCATAAAGTCAGTTCCCGATTGGTCTTTATCCCCAGCCCGATCGGGAATTGGCTTTTTGCCAAATAAAAACCAAAAACTAAAAAATGGAGTTATCGCTATGATTGGAATCGAGTTACTTGTCGTGCTCGCCGCTATCTATCTGGGGGCCCGGATAGGCAGCATCGGCATCGGCTTTGCCGGTGGTCTGGGGGTACTGGTATTGACGTGGGGTCTGGGCATGCCCATCCCGAGCGATCAACTGGTCAGCTACATCCCTTGGGATGTGATCATGATCATCGCGTCCGTCATCTGCGCCATCGCCTGTATGCAACTGGCTGGCGGGATGGACTACCTGGTTTCTTTGGCTGAAAAAGCGCTGCGCAAGAACCCCAAATACATCACCTTCGCCGCTCCGGTCGTCACCTATCTGATGACCATGCTGGCCGGTACCGGTCATACCGCCTTCTCCACCCTGCCGGTGATCGCTGAAGTGGCCAAAGAGCAAGGGATCCGCCCATCCCGTCCGCTCTCCATCGCGGTTGTCGCCTCCCAGATCGCCATCACAGCCTCCCCAATCTCTGCCGCTGTGGTTGCCTTCTCCGGCATGCTCGAGCCGTTCGGTGTTGACTACCTGACCCTGCTGGCCATCTGCATCCCCTCAACCTTCCTGGCCTGTATCCTGGGCGCCTTCATTGCCAACATGATGGGCAAACCGCTGGATCAGGACGAAGTCTATCTGGAGCGTAAAGCCAAGGGCCTGATCAAACTGCGTGGTACTACCAAGCTCGAGATCAAACCGTACGCCAAACTGTCTGTCTGGATCTTCATCGCCGCCATCGTTGCTGTCATGGCTTATGCCACTGCTATCTCCGGTAAAGTGGGTCTGATCACCAACCCGCCGATCCCCCGTGACGGCGCCATCATGGGCATCATGCTGGCCGCGGCCACCATCATGACCCTGGTGTGCAAACTGGACGCCACCCAGGTCACCAACATGCCGACCTTCAAGTCCGGTATGTCCGCCTGTATCTGTGTACTGGGTGTCGCCTGGCTGGGTAACGTCTTCGTGAAAGGCAACATGGACACCATCCAGCTGATCGCTGGCGACCTGCTGAACCAGTACTCCTGGCTGCTGGCCGTGGTGCTGTTCTTCGCTGCCATGCTGCTCTATTCACAAGGCGCCACCACCAAAGCACTGATGCCTGCCGCACTGGCACTGGGTGTCAGCCCGCTGACTGCGATTGCCTCTTTCGCAGCCGTGAGCGCCCTGTTTGTACTGCCGACCTACCCGACCCTGCTGGCTGCGGTAGAGATGGACGACACCGGCTCCACCCGTATCGGTAAGGCGGTCTTCAACCACCCCTTCTTCGTACCGGGCACCGCCACCATCGCCATCGCCGTGGCACTGGGCTTCTTCTTCGGCGGCATCCTGCTGTAATTCATCGCCTGCCGATTGCCAAACAAAATCCCCGCCAGTTGGCGGGGATTTTTTTATCTCTTTACTCTGTGCTTGGCTGTCTGGCAGCAAGAGGGCTGACCTCTTATCCGGATGGCTCAACCACGGCGACAGCAGACACCACAACAGCGTGCCAACGGCGCTATAACCGCCGCTGCCGGATTGCAGGAGCTGTAGGCCACCATGGTACTCACCACCACGCCAGAAGACGGGATCCGTCGGATCAGACCGGATCCAGGGTATCCAGCGGCCAGCGCGGCACGGCTTTGACCGCCAGCGGCTCAAACACGCCCGCTTTCAGGCGCTGCATACCGGCATAGGCAATCATGGCGCCGTTATCGGTGCAATATTCAGTGCGCGGATAGAACACCTCACCCTTGAGGCTCTCCATCAGCTCGGCCAGCTGGGCACGCAGATGACGGTTGGCACTGACACCGCCAGCAACCACCAGACGCGTGAGACCTGTCTCTTTCAAGGCACGACGGCACTTGATGGCCAGGGTATCGACCACCGCATCTTCAAACGCCCGAGCGATATCGGCACGGGTCTGCTCATCATCACCATTGGCGGCGATGGTGTTGGCGGTGAAGGTCTTGAGGCCGGAGAAGCTCATGTCGAGCCCGGGACGATCTGTCATCGGACGGGGGAAGTGGAAGCGCCCCTTAGTGCCCTTCTCGGCCAGACGGGAGAGCAGCGGACCACCCGGATAGTCCAGCCCCATCAGCTTGGCGGTCTTGTCGAACGCTTCGCCAGCGGCATCATCGATGGATTCGCCCAGCAGCTGATAGCTGCCGATGCCATCAACCCGTACCAGCATGGAGTGACCACCGGAGACCAGCAGCGCCACGAAGGGGAACTCGGGGGCCTTTTCTTCCAGCATGGGAGCCAGCAGGTGCCCTTCCATATGGTGGACGGCGATAGCAGGCTTGTTCCATGCCATCGCCAGCGAGCGGCCAATGGTCGCCCCCACCAGAATGGCGCCAACCAGACCCGGACCCGCGGTATACGCGATGCCGTCGATGTCATCTTTGCCCAGTCCCGCCTCTTGCAATGCGGCCTGGATCAACGGGATCGTCTTGCGAACATGATCCCGGCTGGCGAGTTCGGGGACGACGCCACCGTAGTCCGCATGCAGCTTGACCTGGCTGTATAACTGATGGGAAAGGATCCCTTTTTGATCGTCGAAGATCGCGATCCCGGTTTCGTCACAGGATGTCTCTATGCCCAATACACGCATTGCTAAAAAATTTCACTGCTAAAATGAGACGGCTATGGTAACCTTCGCGGGTTTTTTAAACCAGAGCGATCTCTGCGGGTTTACTTTCATTCCCTGTCCAGAGTATAATTTCGCACCATTTTAAGACATGCTGATCGATTGAAGGTCAGCTAACAATTTATCACTGAGGTGAAAGGCACATGCCAGTAATCAAAGTCCGTGAAAATGAGCCGTTTGACGTTGCTCTGCGTCGTTTCAAGCGTTCTTGCGAAAAAGCCGGTATCCTGTCCGAAGTTCGTAGCCGTGAGTTCTACGAGAAGCCGACTACCATTCGTAAGCGCGCCAAAGCGTCTGCTGTCAAGCGTCACGCCAAGAAGCTGTCTCGCGAAAACGCACGTCGTATCCGCCTGTACTAATCGGGAGATATTGCCGTGTCTCTGAAGGATCAACTCAAGGATCAGCAAAAGCTCGCCATGCTTGCCAAAGATAAGGCACGTCTGGGAGCGATCCGCTTGTTGATGGCAGAAATCAAGCAACGTGAAGTCGATACCCGTATCGAGCTGAATGATGAGGATATCCTCGCTGTCGTGACCAAAATGGTCAAACAGCGCCGCGATTCCATCAGCCAATTTGAAGCTGCCGGTCGCCAGGATCTCGCCGACAAAGAGTCCGCCGAGATCGTTGTGTTGCAGGAATTCCTGCCACAACAGCTGACCGCAGATGAAATTGCTGCCCTGATTGAGCAAGCCATCACTGAAAGTGGTGCTGCCGTCATGGCTGATATGGGCAAGGTCATGGCTGTCTTGAAGCCGAAAATTCAGGGGCGTGCCGATGTCGGCGCCGTCAGTGCTCAGGTGAAAACCCGCTTGGCGTAACAGGCAACTCTCTTGTTTGGTCGAAGAAGCCGTGCTTCCCTTGGAATGCGCGGCTTTTTTATTTTCTCCGCAATGAAACAGGACGGTTATGGCAGGCAGGATCCCCCAATCCTTTATCGACGATCTGCTCGTACGCACAGACATAGTCGAGCTGATCGACTCGCGAGTGCGGCTGAAAAAAGCCGGTAAGAACTACCAGGCTTGCTGCCCTTTTCATAACGAAAAAAGCCCCTCTTTTACCGTCAGCCAGGAGAAGCAGTTCTACCACTGTTTCGGTTGTGGCGCCCACGGCAACGCCATCGGCTTTGTCATGGAGTACGACGGTCTCGAATTTCCCGATGCCATCGAAGAGCTCGCCAGCATGCAGGGCATGCAGGTGCCTCGCGAGCAGAGTATCGGCAACTCGGCCAATAGCCAGCCCGCTGTCAGCAAGGATCTGTTCGAACTGATGAACCAGATCGCCCGCTTCTACGAGAGCAATCTCAAGAGTGCTCCCCATGCGGTGGAGTATCTTAAAGGCCGCGGTCTGACCGGTGAAGTGGTCAAACGCTTCAATATCGGCTACGCCCCCAGCGACTGGGATCAGGTGCGCCGCCGCTTCGGTGCCAGCCGGGATCACGAGCAGTTGCTTATCTCGGGCGGCATGCTGATCACTCGTGAAAATGGTGGGGGCAGCTACGATCGCTTTCGCGATCGCATCATGTTCCCGATCCGCGACAAGCGTGGCCGGGTCATCGGTTTCGGTGGCCGGGTGCTGGGCGATGGCACCCCCAAGTACCTGAACTCGCCGGAGACCCCCATCTTCCATAAAGGACGGGAGCTGTTCGGTCTCTACGAGGTGAAGCAGGCACACAAGGATCCACGCAGGATACTGGTTGTTGAGGGCTACATGGATGTGGTGGCACTCGGTCAGTACGACATCGACTATGCGGTGGCGGCCCTGGGTACTGCAACAACCAGCGACCATATCCACACCCTGTTTCGCACCACCGCCGAGGTGGTCTGCTGCTACGATGGTGACAACGCCGGTCGTGAAGCCGCCTGGCGCGCGTTAGATAATGCCCTCCCTCATCTGCAGGATGGCCGCGAACTGAAGTTCGTGTTCCTGCCCGATGGCGAGGATCCCGACTCGCTGGTACGCCAGATCGGCAAGGAGGGCTTTGAAGCACTGCTCGATGAAGCCCAGCCGTTCGCCGACTTCATGTTCGAGCGTCTCGGTCGCGATGCGGCGCTCTCCGGTGAGGCAGGCAAGTTCGAAGTGGCCAACAAGGCCGCCGAGCTTATTCGTCGCGTACCGGAAGGGTTTACCCGCGAAGGGCTGATCACTCGTCTCTCCAGCATGATGCGCTGGGGGGAGAACAAACAGCGCATCGCCGAGCTCTTTGCCCGCAACAGTCAGCCCAAGGCCGAGGTCAACAAACCCAAGGCAGCCAAGCTGACGCCACTGCGGCGTGCGCTGGCACTGATGGTGCAATATCCGGCAGTAACGGCTGAGCTTCCCCCCATGCCGGAATTGGCCGGACTACGCGTACAGGGCATCAAGTTCCTGCTGCAACTGCACCAGCAAATCCTGGCACAGCCCGGTATCACAACCGGTATCCTGCTGGAACACTGGCGTGGTACCAAGGAGGGAGAGATCCTTGCTCAGCTGGCCATGCACGACCTGTTTGAGGAGATCAAACTCGATCAGGAGCCGGATATTCTGGGAGAATTGCAGGACACCTTCGTCGGCTTCATCAACCAGTTTCTGAAACAGCGGATCGAAGAATTGCAGGCCAAAGTGGCTCAGGAAGGACTAAGCTCCGAAGAAACCCAAGAGCTGATGATGCTGATAAGAGAGGTGCAAATTGAGAAAAGAAATGAGAGTGGGGCTTGATATTTGAGTGATTAGTCCCAATATGGATAGCGTTGCCCGAATCGACGGGATGAAAAGCAAAGTTTTTATAACCGCCTGGCCCCGACAATACTGCGGGCAGGGGTTTCTCATGACCGACGCCGCAACCAGACATAGCATGTCTGGCGGTTTTCTATTAGAATTGGCTATTTGCGCAGCAGCGCACTGTACGCGCAACCTAGCAACACCAACCGGATGAGTTCTATGGAGCAAACCCCGCAGTCTCAGCTTAAACTCCTCGTTGCCAAAGGTAAAGAACAGGGCTACCTGACCTATGCCGAGGTGAACGATCACCTCCCGCAAGACATTGTCGATTCAGACCAGATCGAAGACATCATTCAGATGATCAACGATATGGGCATTCAAGTGGTTGAAAACGCTCCGGATGCCGATGACCTTATCATGGCTGAAGGTGGTACCGCCGATGAGGACGCTGCCGAAGCAGCGGCCCAGGCTCTGGCATCTGTTGAATCTGAGATTGGTCGCACGACCGATCCCGTCCGCATGTACATGCGGGAAATGGGTACCGTCGAACTGCTGACCCGCGAAGGCGAAATCGACATCGCCAAGCGGATCGAAGACGGTATCAACCAGGTACAAAGCTCCGTAGCCGAGTACCCTGAAGCAATTACTTACCTGCTCGAACAGTACGACAAGTACGAAGCCGAGCAGCTGCGTCTCTCTGACATCATCTCTGGCTTTATTGACCCGAACGAAACTGAAGATATGGCGCCTACCGCCACGCATATCGGTTCCGAACTCGGCGAAGACGATCTGGCCGACGAAGATGAAGAGGACGAAGAAGACGAAGACGAAGATGGCGACAGCTCTGACGACGACGGTGACGGTGGTCCGGATCCGGAAGTTGCTCGCGAGAAGTTCGGCGAACTGCGTGCCCAGTATGAAGTGACTCGCCTCTCCATTCAAAAGAATGGTCGCGCGCACGACGATACCCAGGCCGCCATCGCCCAGCTGGCCGATGTATTCCGTCAATTCCGCCTGATGCCCAAGCAGTTCGATCGCTTGGTCAACAACATGCGTGAAATGATGGAGCGTGTCCGCGTGCAGGAACGCATCATCATGAAGCTCTGCGTTGAGCAGGCCAAGATGCCGAAGAAAACCTTCGTCGCAGCCTTCACCAACAACGAGTGCGAAACTGCCTGGTTCGAATACCAGAAGCAGGCTGGCAAAGCATGGTCTCCCCGTCTGGTTGAAATGGACGAGGATATTCAGCGTGCCATTGGCAAGCTGCAGCAGATTGAAGAAGAGACCGGTCTGTCGATTGCCCAGATCAAGGATATCAACCGCCGCATGAGCATCGGTGAGGCCAAAGCCCGCCGTGCGAAGAAAGAGATGGTTGAGGCCAACTTGCGTCTGGTTATCTCTATCGCCAAGAAGTACACCAACCGCGGTCTGCAGTTCCTGGATCTGATCCAGGAGGGCAACATCGGTCTGATGAAGGCGGTAGACAAGTTTGAATACCGCCGTGGCTACAAGTTCTCGACCTATGCTACCTGGTGGATCCGTCAGGCCATTACCCGCTCCATCGCGGATCAGGCCCGTACCATCCGTATCCCGGTACACATGATCGAGACCATCAACAAGCTCAACCGTATCTCCCGTCAGATGCTGCAGGAGATGGGGCGCGAACCGAACCCGGAAGAGCTGGCCATGCGCATGGGCATGCCGGAAGACAAGATCCGCAAGGTACTGAAGATCGCCAAAGAGCCTATCTCTATGGAGACGCCCATCGGTGATGATGAAGATTCCCACTTGGGCGACTTTATCGAGGATACCACCCTGGCTCTGCCAGCGGATGCGGCGACCAGCGAAAGCCTGCGCAACGCCACCCGCGAAGTGCTGGCCGGTCTGACAGCTCGCGAAGCCAAGGTACTGCGGATGCGTTTCGGTATCGACATGAACACTGACCACACCCTAGAGGAAGTGGGCAAACAGTTCGACGTGACCCGTGAACGTATTCGTCAGATCGAAGCCAAGGCACTGCGCAAACTGCGCCACCCGAGCCGCTCGGAAGTGCTGCGCAGCTTCCTGGACGAATAGTCCTGACCCTGTGTCAAACTGCTCTACCAAAGCCCCGCCATGCGGGGCTTTGTTTTGTCTGGCATTTACCCTTGCGACCCGCTTTGCACCCTCTATCGACCTGGACAATTAGTCGCCAAGTGGTTGATATGCCTATAGACTGCCCTTTCCTCTTCCCCTATAATCCACGCCGCTAAACGCACAATTTGGCCCCTTAGCTCAGTTGGTCAGAGCAGTCGACTCATAATCGATTGGTCGTGGGTTCAAGTCCCCCAGGGGCCACCAAATTGAAAAAGGCCGCTCATAATGAGCGGCCTTTTTGTATCTGCGGATCGGGCAATGTCCAGTGATGAGCTGGATGAGGTCATAGAAAAGACCCGCCATGGGCGGGTCTGGGCAGGGTCCGGATCAGGCGCCTCACTCAGAGACAAGGAGCCTAATGCTGAGCCTCAGGTTTGCTCGTTGCTGCCGCTCTGGATGGATGAGCGACGCCCGGCGGGCAGCATCCGGGTAACCAGATTGCTGCGCTGACGCCAGGAGGTGAAAACAATGGCCAGCAGATGCAGACCAATCAACCCCTGCAGCGCCACCACGCACCACTCATGCCACTCGTCAGCCCCCAGTTCAAATCCCGTCTCGGTATTTTGAAACCAGCCGCTGCCAGCGGTGGCCAGCACGACCAGCCAAAGCGCCCACACGGCCAGCTTGCCGCTGCCGTGATGACCCGGTGCCGGAGGCTGCCGCTCACGCATCTCGCGCGCTTGCTGGCGAAAATCCTCACCGCTGGGGATGAGGGCGCCAAGGCGAGCGTAGCCACGGGCGAAAGTGAGCCCCCAGAGCAGACGCAAGGAGACCAGCCCAATAGCGCCGTAACCCAGCCACTCGTGCCACTCCTCCCCCGCTTCGTTAACCCAGAGGTTGCCGATGCAGACCGCCGCCAAGCCCCAATGGGTCAGGCGAACCAGCGGATCCCAGCGAAAGGGCTCACCCTTTTTGCTTGGCATATTTGTGGTACTCCTTCTTCAGGTCGTTGACCTTGGCCAGATGTTCGCGCGCCTTGGCCTCATCACCCGCCTTGAGTGCGGCCAGGCTGGCGTCCAGCTCGGTCTGTACCTCGTTCATCCCTTCAAGGAATTTCTCTTTCTTGGCGGCCGGCATGTTCTTCTGCTTGGCCACATCCAGCTGGGCCTTCATCTCGTTGATGTGCTTCTCCATGGTGGCTGCATCATCAGCCTTGACGGCCTGCTTGTAGTTGAAGCCAATCTTCTTCATCGGCTGTTCCAGATCACCCGCCACGGCAGGCAGGGTCATCAGGCCAAACATCAGGGGCAGCAGCAGGGGGCGGACGGTTTTCAACATGGGATTTCCTTATATAACGACATGCTCGAATTGTTAGGGGTGCTTATGAATCCAAACAAGAATTCATCACCAGCATGATGCCATGACTCATGGTGAAACGTTTGTGAAAAATGCTGTTTTTTGTGGCAAATAGTGACAGATATACCGTGCTTGTTTGCGCTTGGTAACTGATTGAACGCTGGTGACGCGCATCATGAGGATGGTTGAAAGCGGTAAACAGCGACAAAAAACCCCGCCGTAGCGGGGTCTGAATCAGCTGGCCATTTGCGTGCGTCAGTTACTCCTGTTCGCGAGCAATGGCGCGCCAGCCGATATCCTTGCGGTAGAAGACGCCATCCCACTTGATGCGGCCAGCGAGCTGATAGGCACGCTGCTGGGCTTCTGCCACTGTGTGGCCGAGGGCGGTGGCGCACAACACGCGGCCGCCAGCGGTCAGGCTGGTATCGCCCTCCAGGCGGGTACCGGCATGGAACACCTTCTCACCCGCCACTTCATCCACCGGTAAGCCGCTGATGGGGTGGTTGGTGCTGTAATCGCCAGGATAGCCTCCCGCCGCCAACACCACGCCGATAGCGGCGCGGGGATCATAGATGGCCTCTTTCTGATCCAGCTTGCCTGCGCAAGCGGCCAGACAGAGCTCCACCAGATCGGACTGCATCCGCAGCATGATGGGCTGGGTCTCGGGATCGCCGAAACGGCAGTTGAACTCGATCACCTTGGGATTGCCTGCGCCGTCGATCATCAGACCGGCGTAGAGGAAACCTGTGTAGACATTGCCTTCGGCCGCCATACCACGCACGGTCGGCATGATCACCTGCTCCATCACGCGTCGATGTACCTCGGCGGTCACTACCGGCGCCGGGGAGTAAGCCCCCATACCGCCGGTGTTGAGGCCGGTATCACCGTCGCCAACCCGCTTGTGATCCTGACTGGTGGCCATCGGCAGCACGTGCTCGCCATCGACCATGACGATGAAGCTCGCCTCTTCACCCTCCAGAAACTCCTCGATCACCACCCGGGAGCCCGCTTCGCCAAAGGCATTGCCGGAGAGCATGTCGCGCACCGCGTCTTCCGCTTCCTGCAAGGTCATGGCGACAATCACCCCCTTGCCCGCCGCCAGACCATCGGCCTTGATGACGATGGGGGCACCTTTCTCACGCAAGTAGGCGAGCGCACGCTCCACTTCGGTGAAGTTCTGGTACTCGGCGGTCGGAATGGCGTGACGGGCCAGGAAATCCTTGGTGAAAGCCTTGGAGCCTTCCAGCTGGGCAGCGGCAGCGGTCGGGCCAAAGATGGGCTGACCGGCAGCACGGAAGGCATCCACCACCCCTTTCACCAGCGGCGCTTCCGGCCCGACGATGGTGAGGCCGACCTGCTTCTCTTTGGCAAAGGCCAGCAACCCTTCGATATCGGTCGCCTCGATGGCGACGTTCTCGACACCCGGCTCAAGCTGGGTGCCTGCGTTGCCCGGCGCAACAAAAACGTGACGCACCAGCGGGGAGTGTTTGGCCTTCCAGGCCAGGGCGTGTTCACGGCCACCGTTGCCAATGATCAGTACTTTCATCGTATCGCTCGCTTCTATTTGTGGTCACTGGACGGCCACCCGGGCCGTCAGTCAGTGGAAATAGTCAGTTGAAAAGAGACAACAAAAGGGCCGCCATCGGCAGCCCCTGACCCATCAATGACGGAAATGGCGCATGTTGGTGAAGACCATGCACATACCGTGCTCGTCGGCGGCATCGATCACTTCCTGATCGCGCATCGAGCCACCTGGCTGGATCACGCAGGAGATACCGGCCTGAGCGGCAGCATCGATACCGTCGCGGAACGGGAAGAAGGCATCGGAGGCCATCACGGAGCCCGCCACGGTCAGTCCTTCATCTGCCGCCTTGATACCGGCGATTTTGGCCGAATAAACACGGCTCATCTGGCCTGCGCCGACGCCGATGGTCTGGCCATCTTTGGCGTAGACGATGGCGTTGGATTTGACGAACTTGGCCACTTTCCAGCAGAACAGCAGATCCTGCAGCTCGGCCTCGGTCGGCTGACGCTTGCTGACCACGGTCAGGTCCCCCAGCGTCACCATGCCGAGATCCCGCTCCTGCACCAGCAGGCCGCCGTTGACGCGCTTGAGGTCAAACCCTTGCGCCGGAGCCGTCCACTGACCGCATTCGAGCAGACGCACGTTCTGCTTGGCGGCGACCGCATCGCGGGCCTCCTGGCTGACGGTCGGGGCGATGATCACTTCGACAAACTGGCGGGCAACGATGGCAGCGGCAGTGGCGCCATCCAGCTCACGGTTGAAGGCGATGATGCCGCCGAAAGCAGAGGTGGGGTCGGTCTGGTAAGCGCGATCGTAGGCACTCAGCAGGTCGCTACCGATGGCCACACCGCAGGGGTTGGCATGCTTGACGATGACGCAGGCCGGCTCGTCGAACTCCTTCACACACTCCAGCGCCGCATCGGTATCGGCGATGTTGTTGTAGGAGAGCGCCTTGCCCTGCAGCTGGATAGCGCTGGAGACAGAACCCGGAGCGGCATGCTCTTCGGCGTAGAAGGCGGCAGCCTGATGGCTGTTTTCGCCGTAACGCATGTCCTGCTTCTTGATGAACTGGCTGTTGAAGGTGCGCGGGAAACGGGACTCCTCGTCACCCTCCTTGTTGTCACCGTAGGAAGGAACCATGGTGCCGAAGTAGTTGGCGATCATGCCATCGTAGGCGGCGGTGTGCTCGAAAGCTGCGATGGCAAGATCGAAACGGGTCGCCAGTTTCAGGCTGTTGCCGTTGGCATCCATCTCGTGAATAACCCGATCATAGTCGGCAGCTTTGACGACGATAGCGACATCTTTATGGTTTTTGGCGGCAGAACGCACCATGGTCGGACCGCCGATGTCGATGTTCTCGACCGCATCGGCCAGAGTGCAGCCTGCTTTGGCGACGGTGGCAGCAAAGGGATAGAGGTTGACGACAACCATGTCGATGGGGGAGATAGCGTGCTGGGCCATGATGGCGTCATCCTGATCCCGACGGCCGAGGATGCCGCCATGAACCTTGGGATGCAGGGTCTTGACCCGGCCATCCATCATTTCAGGGAAACCCGTGTAGTCGGAGACCTCGGTCACCGGCAGACCCGCCTCGCCAAGCAGCTTGGCGGTACCGCCCGTGGAGAGCAGGGCAACACCACGCTCGTTGAGTGCCTTGGCAAATTCCAGAATGCCAGTTTTGTCAGACACACTCAGCAGTGCACGGCGAATGGGTCGAGCTTGTTCCATCACACTATCGTCCTCAACATAACGGGGACCGTTCCATGGGAGGCGAGGCTCAACACAGAGAGTCCCCAAATAAATGGAAGTGGGGGATTTCGCAAACCACTCTCGCCCCGACATCCGGCAAAAGCGTTTTAGGAAATGCCCGCTTGGTGCGGCGCTCTGTTATGGGCGCGTATTCTACACAAAAAATGTGACCTGTGGTGGATTTTTTGAAACAGCAAAGCCTTATTTGGCGCGGCGTTAAACGTTTTCCACTTGATTTCCTCGAAACGTTTGCACTTTCAGTGTTTTATGGGAAAAAGGGTCGCCAGGAGATGTTTATCTGCCCCTTTTATGCCCTTGGCTGGCAATCCATGGGCAAAGGGGTGATAGTGGATTCCGGTTTTTGTGGCGGCATACATTCAAGGGGAGAGAGAGCATGTATCGGATCGGTGAACTGGCCAAGGCGTGCGGGGTCAAGGCAGATACCCTGCGTTTTTACGAGAAGAACGGGCTTATCTCACCGGGGATCCGCAACGAATCCGGCTACCGCCTCTACAGCGAACAGGACAAGCGGCGGCTGGAGTTCATCATTCGCGCCAAGTCGGTGGGATTCTCGCTGGCCGATATTGGCGAGTTGCTCGACCTCGATACCAACAAGGCCAAAGTCACCTGTCAGGAGGTGAAAGCAGTGGCCGACACCAAGCTGGCCCAGGTGGAGCAGAAGATCATCGAACTGACCCGCTTTCGCGACAATCTGCGCGAGCTCTCCAATATCTGCTGCGGCGGCCCCCGCTCGGCGGAGCACTGCGCCATCCTCGAGACGCTGGAATCTGGCGCCCCGGCCCATCACGAGCATCACAGCCACGACCAGCATGACCCGGTTCATGGTTGACATGGCATTCCTGACTGAGCGTGCCTAGCTCAGTGTGACTGACTCGGCGCCGCCGACGCATTGCTCCGGCGGCGATTTGGTGACAAAATCGCCGCGTTTTTAACCGGTGCCAGTGCATCCGGTTGCCGGGCGCTAGCCTGAACAGGCGCCCGCAGCGAAAACAGCCATCCAGACACAGAGTCAACACACCAAGAGAAAAGAAGAGGAGCCATCATGGCCAAAATTCGGGTCGACCAACCCGCCCTCCCCCGTGAGGAAAATGCGCAAGAGGGCAACTATGCCCATCAGCGCGGCGAGATAAAGGATAACCATCTGCACGCCCTGCTCTCCGATCCGCTGTTTCGCAGCCGGGTCGAGCGCAACAAGAAGGGCAAGGGGAGTTACCAGCGCAAGGCCAAATTCGGCAAACGGTGGGAGCCCGGCCAACAGCAGATGATCCGCGTCTGCTGCTGAGCGGGTTTCTACCGACCACAAACAATCAGGGCGCCAATGGCGCCCTGATTGTTTTGACAGAAGAAGCGATTTGGCAACGCCAACTCACAGCCTTAACAGGCCGCTCACTCATCCATAAACAGTTCGAGCAATACGTTCAGATAGCGATGGCCGAGAGAAGTGAGCTGCCAGCTATCCCCCAAATCCTCGATAAGCTCCTGGCTTTGGGCGATGGTGAGCACCGTCTCTACCCGCTCCAGCGGCAGGCCGGTATAGGCCTCGAACTCCGCCTTGGGAGCAGGTTCAAACAGGCGGAAGCGGTTCATAAAGTATTCGAGCGGCAGATCGTCTGCCGTCACCTGCCACTGCTCGTCCAGATAGGGGCGACTCTTGTCCAGATACCCTTTCGGATGCTTCACCTTGGCGGTGCGCAGGATCTGTTGGTTCGCGAGATCAGTCACCTTGCCGTGAGCACCACAGCCGATCCCCAGATAGTCACCAAAGCGCCAGTAGTTTAGGTTGTGATGGCACTGGTAGCCCTCTTTGGCGTAAGCCGAGATCTCGTACTGGCGATAACCGCTGGCTGTGAGCATGGCGTGGCCCTGCTCGTAGATGTCCCACAGGGTGTCATCTTCCGGCAGTTTGGGCGGTTTGGAGGCAAATGCTGTGTTCGGCTCTATGGTGAGCTGATACCAGGAGAGGTGCGGCGGGGCGCAGTCGATCGCCTGCTGCAGGTCGTAAAGGGCATCGTCCAGACTCTGATCCGGCAGACCGTGCATCAGATCCAGATTGAAGGTAGGCAACTTGATGGCGTGGGCCAGTGCGGCGGCCTTGCGCGCCTCTTCCGGGCCGTGAATGCGGCCGAGGCGGGTCAGCTTCTCCTGCTGGAAGCTCTGCACCCCGATGGAGATGCGGTTGATGCCGGCGCGCTGGAAACCGGCGAACTTGTCCGCCTCCACCGTGCCCGGGTTCGCCTCCATGGTGATCTCGCAATCCGCAGTGAGCGGAATACGGGCCCGTACCCCATCCAGCAAGGCTTGCATCGCCTCCACCGTCAACAGGCTGGGGGTGCCGCCGCCGATAAAGATGGAGGAGAGCGGCCGCCCCTGCGCCCACTTCAGATCCTGATCCAGATCCTCCAGCAGAGCGGCGACATATTCGAGGTGAGGCAACTCCCCCTTCTGGGCATGGGAGTTGAAGTCACAGTAAGGGCACTTCTGGACACACCAGGGCACATGAATATAGAGAGAGAGCGGCGGCAGTTGCAGCATGGGGCTTCCAATAAAACGGGGGCTCAAGGCCCCCATTGTAGATGACTATGTGTAATTGACCGTGTGTAACCAACAAGGTGGCGAAGTGGCTCAGTGCGCCGCAGCCAGCGCCGCTTTGAGCTTGGCCAGCGCCTGACCGCGATGGCTCAGCTGGTTTTTCAGCTCGGCGGGCATCTGGGCGGCGGTACAGTCGTGATCCGGCACGAAGAAGACGGGGTCATAGCCGAAACCGTGCTGACCGCGCGGCTCGTCGATGATCATCCCTTCCCAGCTCGCCTGACAGATGATGGGAGTGGGATCGTCAGCGTGGCGCATATAGACCAGCACACACCAGAAGCGGGCGCTCTTGAGGTACTCGGGGGCACCTTGCAGCTCACCGAGCAGCTTCTCGATGTTGGCCTTGTCACCGGCATCCACACCGGCAAAGCGGGCGGAGTAGACGCCGGGGCGCCCTTGCAGCAGATCGACTTCCAGACCGGAGTCATCGGCCACGGCGGGCAGACCGGTAATACGGGCGGCGTGGCGGGCCTTGATGATGGCATTCTCGACGAAGGTGGTGCCGGTCTCATCGGCATCGGAGACTGCAAACTCGCTCTGTGGGATCACCTGGATCTTCATATCGGCCAGCATGGCGGCCAATTCCTTCACCTTTTTCTGGTTACCTGTTGCCAGGACAAGCTTGTTCATCGAGCACCTCCGCAAAAATAATCTGCGCATTCTATGCGGCGCAAGCGTTTAGTAAAAGCGTCAATTACACCCGCTGTGATGGGGTTGCGGGTGATTGGAAGCCATCGAATAACCAGCTTTTTAATACATGTTTCCATAATGGAATAACCAAAGTGATTAAATACCATTTCTATTCATTACTGTGAGTCAGTAGACTCGCGCCCCAATTCATTAACCTGGCTGACTAAAGAGGTGACAGATGCCATTGATACTTTTACTCGTACTACTGGTGCTGTTCAGTCCGCTGGCTATCGACATCTACCTGCCCGCCATTCCGCAGATGGCCGAGCAGCTGGGCGCCGAAGTAACTCTGATGCAGGGCACCATCACCTGGTTCCTGTTCAGCATGGGGCTGGGGCAACTGCTTGTTGGCCCGCTGGCCGATCGCTACGGTCGCAAGCCCATCGCGCTGGGCGGCGTGCTGCTCTATGGCCTGAGCGCGCTGGGGGCCGGTTTTGCCGCCAGCCTCGGCGAATTGATGCTGGCCCGGGTGCTGCAGGGCTTTGGCGCCTGCGCCACCTCGGTCGCCGCCTTCTCGGTGGTGCGTGACAGCTACGGCCCGAAAAAGAGCGGCCAGATGATCTCCTATCTCAATGGCGCCATCTGCTTTATTCCTGCGCTGGCCCCCCTGCTCGGTGGCTGGCTCACCGCCAAGGCGGGCTGGTCTGCCAACTTCTGGTTTATGGCCGGTTATGCGCTCATCGTCGGCAGCTGGCTGATGTGGCGGATGCCGGAGACCCGCCCGGAGGAGACCCGCAGCGAAGGGGCCCTCATCAGCTGGTCTCGCTACAGCCCAGTGCTGCGCTCCCCCAGCTTCCTGTTCAACGCGTCCCTGTGCATGCTGGCGATGGCGGTGATCCTCGCTTATGTCACCGCCGCACCGGTGCAGCTGATGGTGAAACTGGGGCTGGACATGAGCGGCTTTAGCTACTGGTTTACCGCCAACGCCGCGCTCAACATTCTGGCCTGCTTCATGGCGCCGCGCTTTATCGCCAAGGTAGGGCCAAGACGCACCCTGCGCATCGGCCTGCTGGTGTTGATGCTCTCCGCCATCAGCCTGACTCTGGCCATGCACATCGAGCATCCGCTGGCGATGATGGGGCCGGTATTCCTCTCCAGCATCGGCTTTGCCATGATCCTGGGCGCTGCCGCCGGGATGGCGCTGGCACCGTTCGGCCACTGCGCCGGTACCGCCGCCGCCCTGCTCGGCCTGTTCCAGATGAGTGGATCCGGCGCCCTGGTTGGTCTGACCGGCGCCCTGATTCACGACCCGCTCAGCCAGCTGGCACTGCATATGTGGCTACTGCTGCCGCCTCTGGTGATGCTGATGACCCGCCGCGGTCGCCGCTTGTGTTTGCAATAAATCCTGTGCTCTGATGGGCACATTCGGGGGCCATCGGCCCCCTTCTCGTTTGTATCGCCTTTACAACGAATGGCCATCCGGCAGATTGCCTGCGATGGCAACCCCACTCACTCGATGTCAGCGGAGAACTCCCGATGAGCCACACTCTCAACGCAGCCCTGGTGGGCTATGGCTTTGCAGGCAAGACCTTCCACGCCCCCTTCCTCTCCACCACACCGGGCTTGTCCCTCAGTTGGGTAGTGAGCCGCGATGCCGCCAAGGTGCAGGCCGATCTACCCGGCTGCCGGGTCGGTTCACTGGAGGAGGTGCTAAGCGATGAGACCGTCGATCTGGTGGTGATCGCCACCCCCAACGACACCCACGCCCCCCTCGCCCGCCAGGCGCTGCTGGCAGGCAAACATGTGGTGATCGACAAGCCCTTTGCACTGGATCTGGCCGAAGCGAAAGCACTGGTCGAACTGGCCGAAAAGCAGCAGCGGCTGCTCAGTATCTTCCACAACCGTCGTTGGGACGGGGATTTCCTTACCGTGCGCCGTTTGATTGCCGAAGGGACGCTGGGGCAGATCGCCCAGTTCGAATCCCACTTCGATCGCTATCGCCCCGAAGTGCGCCAGCGCTGGCGCGAAGCGGGTGGCCCGGGTTCCGGCCTCTGGTTCGATCTCGGCCCCCATGTACTGGATCAGGCGCTGCAGCTGTTCGGCCAGCCGGACTGGCTGCAGGCCGATCTGGCCGAGCAACGCCCCGGCGCACTGGCGGACGACTACTTCCATGTGGTGCTGGGTTACGGTGCTCTGCGGGTTATTCTGCATGGCAGCTGTCTGGTTTCAGCCACCATGCCGCGCTTTGTCATTCACGGCAGCCAGGGCTCATTCGTGAAATTCGGTATGGATGTGCAGGAAGATCAGCTCAAGCAGGGCTTGCGGCCACCGGCGGCGGATTGGGGCGTGGATAGTGAACCCGGTCAGCTCAGCCGCATTGTCGATGGTCAGTTGCAGCAGCAGAGCGTGGTGGGTGAGGCGGGGGATTATGGCGCCTACTATCGCGGTGTCTGCGCCGCCATCAAGGACGAAGGGAGCAACCCGGTGCCAGCAAGTGAAGCGCTGGCGGTGATGGCGCTGCTGGATCTGGCCCGTCAGAGCCACCTTGAGGGAAAACGGCTGCCCTGTCAGAAGCTGTCTGACTAAGGTGCGGGTCATCGGCCGCTATTGACCAACCTTGACCTTGTTAAACCGCCACAAGATGGCAGCAATGTGGTGTTTTATTGTGCAATTAGTGCCATTTAACGGCATCTTGTATTGATATCAGTCGTTGCAGTGGAGCTTTTTATCCACGGCACGAAAAAATGTCATTGTGATATCCGTTTTCATCGGTAACTAATGGGGCTATATTGCGCCCGCCTGCTGCCTCCCGGCTTCTTGTTTCAATACCGGGCAACGGTGGGCGCTGTGATGGTTGCACAGACCATCTCTCCATCTTTTTTTGAGGGAATGCACATGAACAAAGTACTGGTAGCCGGTATCCTGGGTCTGATGTTGACTGCTTGCGGTCAGAAAGAAGAAAAAGCTGCCGCTCCTGCTGCTGCTCCGGCCGCCGAAGTTGCTGCCACTGTAGAAAAAGCCGCTAGCGAAGCCACCTCTACCGTAGAGAAGGCCACCTCCGAAGCGACTGCAACCGTAGAAAAAGCTGCTACCGAAGCCGCTACCAAGGTTGAAGCTGCAGTGAGCGATGCCAAGGCCAACTAAGCCTGCACCTCATTCGAAGACGGGTCCGAAGGCAACTTCGGGCCCGTTTTTTTATCTGTCGTTCAGGGGGCCGGATTAATCAGCGAGGTGAGGATGTGATCCTCCCAGCGGCCATTGATCATCAGATACGCCCGCGCGAATCCCTCCCGCTCGAAGCCAAGCCGCTCCAGCAGGGCGCCACTGCGCTGATTGGCAGGCATATAGCAAGCCATGATGCGATGCAGATCGTGCTCCCGAAACAGGTAGTCGATGGCGGCTGACAGCACCTCTCCCATCACCCCCTGCCCCTGATGCTGCTGGTCGATGGCATAGCCCAGATGACACGCCTTGAAGACCCCCATCAGGATATTGCTGAAGTTGCAGGTGGCGATCACCCGCTCGCCAGCCGGATCGAGGGCCACCAGATTGACGCCGGTGCCGTTGAAGAACTGGCTGTAGCTGTCCTGCAGCCGGGCATGCCAGTAAGAGAGGGTGTAGAAGTGCTCGTCGCGCAGCGGCTCCCACGGGGTAAGGTGGTCGCGGTTGCGCCGGTAGAAGTCGAGCATCATGGGGGCCTGATCCGGCGACAGTATGGTCAGGTGGGTGCGGGCCGTCTTGATATGTGGCAGCGACATCAGGACTCCCTCTGCCTTAACCACTCATCGCGCAGCAAGCTGTAGTGGGTATGGTCCACAATCCGGTTGCCCAGACGCTCTGCGCGCCGGGTCACCCCCTCCAGCTGCATCCCGAGCCGCTCACAGACGGCTCTGCTGGGCTCGTTATCGGTGGCGGCGCTGATCTCCACCTTCTCCATCCCCATCTCCTCGAAGGCGTGGTGGATCAGGGCCTGACAGGCCCGGGTGATGATACCGTTACCCTGCCAGCGCTCCGCCAGCCAGTAACCGATGACCACCTTGCCAAGGTCATGATCGATGCTGTTGTAACCTATAACCCCCACCACCTCCCCCTGATACTCGATGGCAGTGGTGAGCCCCTCACCCCGGGCGAACTTCTCGATGGCACTGCGAATGAAGAGGGCGCTGTCAACGGGGCGCTGGATCAGTGGCGGCCAGGGTAGCCACTGGGAGAGGTACTCCCGGTTGTCATTGCAGAGGGCAAACAGTTCGCTCGCCATATCGGGCTGCAAGAAGAGCAGCGCAAGCTCGTCGTCCAACTGCCATGAAAACATGGGATTCTCCTTTCAAATCAGTGATCAAATCGCGAACCAGCACCCAATGTAGCCAATCGCCACTGGCCGCGCCAGCCACTTTTACGGCCCTCCTCCGGCAGGCTTCGCAGAGGGTGACAGCGCACGATCTCTCCTCCCTCAAAAGAGGAGGGTGGGTGTCTGAAACCGGATAATGCTCTCCACATGGCGCCGACGAATGCCCACAAACGGCACTTTGGCAGATCCTGCTACCCCTTTGTGCTGCGCTGTCACTTTTGACAGGGGGCACTTTTCCCCACCGGCACTAGCTTCAAAACGCCCGACCTTCGGTCGGTTTATCAACCTCATCGATTTAAGGAAAGAAGAGATGAATAAAATTTATCTGGCCGTTGCGCTGGCCTGCTGGGGAAGTGCCGCACTGGCGGCGCAAGAGGTAGAGATCAACGTAACGGCAAACGGCATCCGGGCCATGACAGGCCTCAGTGCCGCGAGTGGTACCTTGCAGCTGGAAGATGGCGAGTTTCGTCAGGTGCGGGTGGTCAAGCTGCCCAACGGCCAGCAGCGGATCCGCTACGAGCAGGTCTGGAACGGCATCCCGGTAATGGGTCAGGTGGTGGTGGCTGACAAGAGCCTGAACGGCCAGCTGCAACAGGCCAGCGGGCGCATGCTGCGCCAGATCGATCAGGATGTGGCAAGTCCGGTCGCCACCCTCTCGCCACAGGATGCCGCCAGCAAGGCCAAGGCGGGCAGCAAGGGGAGCAACGAGCAGGTCAAACTCTACGTGATGCAGGATGAGAACGGGCTGGCCCGGCTGGTTTATCAGGTCTCCTTCATCGCCGAAGGTGACAAGCCAAGCCGCCCCTTCGTCATACTTGATGCCCAGAGCGGTGAGGAGCTCAAACGCTGGGAGGGGATCAACCACAAGGACGCCACCGGCCCGGGGGGCAACATCAAGACCGGCAAATATTTCTACGGCACCGACTTTGGTCCGCTCATCGTGGATGACAACTGCCGGATGACCAGCCCCAACGTCGATACCATCAACCTCAACCACGCCACCTCTGGCGGCGCCATCCACCAGTTCACCTGTCCGGAGAACCGGGTCAAGGAGATCAACGGCGCCTACTCGCCCCTCAACGACGCCCACTACTTCGGCAACGTGGTGTTCGACATGTACCGCAACTGGTACAACACGGCGCCCCTCACCTTCAAACTGAAGATGCGGGTTCACTACAGCAAGAATTACGAGAACGCCTTCTGGGATGGCAGCCAGATGACCTTCGGTGACGGCGCTACCACCTTCCACCCGCTGGTGAGCCTCGATGTGGCGGCCCACGAGGTGAGCCACGGCTTTACCGAGCAGAACTCCGGGCTGATCTATTCAGGACAATCCGGCGGCATCAACGAGGCCTTCTCCGATATGGCGGGGGAAGCGGCCGAGTTCTACATGAAAGGGAGCAACGACTGGCTGGTCGGCGCCCAGATCTTCAAGGGCAACGGCTCCCTGCGCTACTTCGAGGATCCGACCCGAGATGGCAGATCCATCGGCCATGCGGCGGATTATCAGGAAGGGATGGATGTACACCACAGCTCCGGGGTCTATAACCGCGCCTTCTACCTGCTCGCCACCAGCAGCGGCTGGAACACCCGCAAGGCATTTGAAGTGTTCTTGCTGGCCAACCGCCTCTACTGGGGCGCCAACACCAACTACCAGCAAGGGGCCTGCGGCGTCAGCCGGGCGACCGCCGATCTGGGTTACAGTCAGGCGGATGTGGCACGGGCCTTCCAGACCGTCGGGGTCGATGCCAGCTGCGGCACCACGCCGCCACCAAGCGACAACGTGCTGCAAAACGGCGTGCCGGTGAGCAACCTCGCCGCCAGCAAGGGGGGCAAGCTCAACTACACCCTGAACGTACCGGCGGGCACCAGGTCGCTGCAGATCAGCAGCAGCGGCGGTACCGGTGATGCCGACCTCTACGTCCGCTTTGGCAGTGCCCCCACCAGCAGCAGTTATGACTGCCGTCCCTACAAGGGCGGTAACAACGAAAGCTGCTCCTTCACCAATCCCAAGGCGGGTACCTGGCATGTGCAGCTGTCAGGGTTTTCCGCGTTCAGTGGCGTGACCCTCAAGGCCAGCTACTGATCCACCCGATGCGGGCCTTGTCCCGCATCGCTCTATTCATTGCGCCACCGTTTCGCCAGCGTGCGGGCGGTGGCCAACACGGTTTCCCGGGCCGGGTTGGGCCGCTTGCCACCGCGCCACGCCATCATCACATCCCAATGCTCTTGCGGCAGATTGCGCACATCTAGCCTGACCAGCCGCCCCACCTCCAGATCCCGCTTGATGGCCAGCTCCGGCATCAGGGTGATAAACCCGTGTTCCAGCGCCAGATCCCGCGCCGCACTGGCGGGCTGCACCGCATGCAGGGGGCTGGCGGCCCGCCGCAACCGCCGCAACTGCTGGATAAAGACGTCACACCCCGGCCCCCATACCTGAGGCGCCAGCCGCTGGTCGGCAATATCCTCCAGCGTGAGGCCGTGACAACCGGCCAGCGGATGCAATGGCGAGGCGATAGCGATAATGGGGGAGCAGCAGAGCAGCTCCATCTGCAGGCCAGCAACCGGCGGGCGCTTGAGCACAAAGCCGATATCGGCCTCGCCAGTCAGCAGCGACTGCATGATCTCGCCGGAGTGATCCGTGGTGCAGCGGATCTCGAACGGCTCGTCCACCAGCTCCATCAATAACGAGCCAAACACCACCGAAGTGAGGGATGGCAGGCTGGAGAGACGGATACAAGGCAGCGCAGGCGCCCCCTGCAGTGCCAGCCGCCCTTCGCTCAGGATCGCCAGCGCCGAGCGGGCCGATGGCAGAAACTCCTCGCAGGCACGGGTCGGCGTTACGCCACGCCGATGGCGCTGAAACAGCGGCGCCCCGAGGCTCTCCTCCAGCTGAGCAATCCGCTGGCTCACCAGCGGCTGTGACCAGCCACGAATGGCCGCCGCCTGACTGAAGCTGCCCAGCTCGGCCACATCCAGCAGCAGTTGCAGATCGTCCAGATCCATAGACATAAATAATCCTGATATGAAATATAGGTAGTTGTCGTCTACCACTATATCTAAACCCTCTCCAGAATGAAGGTATCTGTAAATGAGAGGGCGTTATGGTCGACAGGGCGAGGTTTTGGGGACGCTGGTTTCTGGCGCTGGATACCACACTGGTGATCCTGGGTTTCTTTGTGGTGATGCCGATGATCAGCCTGCGCTTCGTCGATCAACTAGGCTGGGCGGCCGGTCTGGTGGGGCTGGCCCTCGGCCTGCGCCAACTGACCCAGCAGGGGCTGGGGATCTTTGGCGGCTCGCTGGCCGACCGCTTTGGCGCCCGCCCGCTCATCGTCACCGGCATGCTGTTGCGCGCCGTCGGCTTTGCCACCCTGGCCTGGGCCGACAGCGGCGCCATGCTGATTTTCTCCTGCTTCCTCTCCGGACTGGGCGGTTGCCTGTTCGACCCGCCACGGGCCGCACTGGTGATCAAATTTACCCGTCCCCATGAGCGGGGCCGCTTTATCTCCCTGCTGATGATGCTGGAGAGCGCGGGAGCAGTCACCGGTGCCCTGCTCGGCAGCTGGCTGCTGCGCTTTGACTTCACCTACGTCTGTCTGCTGGGCGCCGGGCTCTTCACCCTGGCGGCGCTCTGCAACTGGACCCTACTGCCCGCCTACCGCCTCTCGGTCAAACCGACCCCGATGCAGGAAGGGTTGGGACAGGTGCTGGCGGATCGCGCCTTCTGTCGGCTGGTGCTGATCTTAAGCGGCTACTACATGCTGTGGGTACAGGTGATGCTGATTTTCCCCATTCTGGTCAAGCAGCTCTCCGGCACCACCACGGCGGTGGGCTGGATGTACAGCCTGGAAACGGCGCTGTCGCTGGCGCTGCTCTACCCCATCGCCCGTTTCAGCGAACGGCGCTATCGGCTGGAGAGCCGGCTGATGGCGGGTATCCTGCTGATGACGGTGGGGATCGGGCTGGTCGCCTTTGTCAGCACTCTCTCCGGCCTCTTCGTGCTGCTGGCCTGCTTCTATCTGGGGATCATCATCTGCGAACCGGCCCGGGAGACCCTGATGACCCGGCTGGCCAACCCCACAGCCCGCGGCAGCTACATGGGCTTCAGCCGCCTCGGACTGGCGCTGGGGGGCATGACCGGCTATGTGGGCGGCGGCTCCCTCTATGACTTCTCGCTGCAACAGGGACAACCGGCCCTCCCCTGGCTGGTGCTGGGCACCATAGGCGTCGCCACCATGTTGCTGCTCGCCCGCTGCTTCTCCCGCCGCCCGGAGCTGGCCATCAGAGCCGCTGCCTGACGACCGCCCCACCTGCGGCAGCCCAATCAACGGAGCTGCCGCTCACCCCATATTCTGCAAGTCATCACAGCAAAAGGTTGCGAATTACAACTTTTACGCTATTTTAGTTGTCATACACAACTAAATAGGAAACCACGACATGGATCCCCGTCCCCTGCGCGCCCTGTCGCGCGACCTGGTTCGCGAACTCGGCATGCTCTCCCAGCAGTGCGGCAATCTGGCCCTCACCCCCATCGAGGCTCACCTGCTGATCGAGCTGGAAAACGCCCCGGCCACCAATCAGCAGCTGGCAGAAAAGCTGCACATCGACAAATCCAACGCCAGCCGTCCGCTGGCACGCCTCGCCGAGCGGGAGCTCATCAGCTGGCACCCGCACCCCTCCGACGGCCGCAGCAAGGAGGCCCGACTCACCGTCAACGGTCAGGGGATGCTGCTGGAGTTGCACCGGGAGATGGACGGGGCGATGGAAGAGATGCTGGCGCAGCTGAGCCTGCCCGAGCGGGAGCAGCTATGGCAAGGGCTGCGGCTCTATCGCAGCGCCCTCTCCCGCGCCCGTCGCCAGCGGGGTTACCAGATCCGCCCCATCACGGCGGCGGACAATGCCCAGATCGCCTTGGTGATCCGCGCCGTCTCGGCCGAATATGGCCTCACCGCCGACAAGGGGTATGGGGTCTCGGATCCCAATCTCGATACCCTCTCCCAGAGCTATCAGGCGGAAAAGAGCCGCTATTGGGTCATCGAAGGGCCGGACGGTTCCATCCTCGGCGGTGGTGGTATCGCGCCATTGGCGGGAGAAGAGGGAGTCTGCGAGCTGCAGAAGATGTACTTTATGCCCGCCCTGCGCGGACTGGGCCTTGGCAAACGGCTGGTATTGCAGGCACTGGATGCCGCTCGTGGTTTGGGCTATCAGCGCTGCTATCTGGAGACGACCGAGGTCTTGCGCGAAGCCACCAGCCTCTACGAATCACTGGGCTTTGAACACCTGCCCAACCCCCTTGGCTGCACCGGCCACGATGCCTGCGAGATCTGTATGGTGCTAGACCTGGCGATCTAAAGTGATAGCGGCAAGCAGAAGTATCCCCTGCTTGCCGCTTTGTTTACTATGGCAGCGCCACTACCCGAAATCGCTCCAGCACCAGCGTGGCGTGCTCATCAAATTCTCTCCCTTCCGCCTTCATCTCGCGTTCGAAGAAGGCCTTGTGCGCCTCGTGCCACCAAGCCAGAGAGCCATCGCCATCCCCCTCCTCGGCGGCAAACGCAGCATCAATCTCATCGAATCGGCACAAGGTGACCGAGACTATGTCAACCAGCGCCTTGGGCTGACCACTCCAGTCGGTTACCACCAGTAGGTCCCCCTGTTCCGGCATCCGCTTGCCCTTCTCCAGATACCAGTAAGCGAGGCTACAGGTCGCTCGCTTGCGTCCTGCCACCACCAGCGAAGCACAGAGGTTGGCATTGTGTTCATCAGCACAGAAGTAGTCCGCCGAGACATGACGAGCCCGTGCAGCCACCGGCAGGGATAACAGATAACCCTCAGCCAGAGCCGAGCAGGCAGGATTCATCGATTCAACCATCACCTCTCCTTGATGCATAAAAAAATCCCGCCATCTGGCGGGATTTGGTAAGCAGTATCAATGCTCACGAGTCTGACGGAACTCCACGTCCGGGTGGCGCTCCTGAGCCAGGCGCAGGTTGACCATGGTCGGTGCGATATAGGTGAGGTTGTCACCGCCATCGAGGGCCAGGTTGACCTCGTTCTTGCGCTTGAACTCTTCGAACTTCTTGACGTCAGTCCCTTCCACCCAGCGGGCGGTGGAGACGTTGACCGCCTCGTAGATGGCCTCGACGTTGTACTCGCTCTTGAGGCGTGAAACCACCACGTCAAACTGCAGTACACCGACCGCACCGACGATGAGATCGTTGCTGATCAGCGGACGGAACACCTGTACCGCCCCCTCTTCGGAGAGCTGGACCAGCCCCTTGAGCAGCTGCTTCTGCTTGAGCGGATCGCGCAGGCGGATGCGGCGGAACAGTTCTGGAGCAAAGTTCGGGATACCGGTGAACTTGAGATCTTCACCCTGAGTGAAGGTGTCGCCGATCTGGATGGTACCGTGGTTGTGCAGACCGATGATGTCACCGGCGAAGGCGTCTTCCGCCTGCTCACGGTCACCGGCCATAAAGGTCACGGCATCGGAGATGTTCACATCCTTGCCGATACGCACATGGCGCATCTTCATTCCCTTGCTGTAAGTACCTGACACGATACGCATAAAAGCGATACGGTCACGGTGCTTCGGATCCATGTTTGCCTGGATCTTGAATACGAAACCGGAGAACTTCTCCTCGGTCGCCACCACTTCGCGGCTCTCGGCCTTGCGCGGCATGGGAGACGGCGCCCAGTCAGTCAGGCCATCCAGCATGTGGTCAACACCGAAGTTACCCAGTGCAGTACCGAAGAAGACCGGGGTCATCTCGCCAGCGATAAAGGCATCGTGATCGAACTCGGGAGAGGCGCCCTGCACCAGCTCCAGCTCGTCACGCAGTTGCCGGGCCAGATCTTCGCCGACGGCGGCATCCAGATCCGGGTTGTTCAGCCCCTTGACCACCCGCTTCTCCTGGATGGTGTGGCCCTGACCGCTCTGATAGAGATAGGTCTCATCCTTGTAGAGGTGGTAGACACCCTTGAAGGATTTACCGCAGCCGATAGGCCAGGTGATGGGGGCACACATGATCTTCAGCTCGCGCTCCACCTCGTCCATCACTTCCATCGGATCGCGCACTTCGCGGTCCAGCTTGTTCATGAAGGTGAGGATGGGGGTATCACGCAGACGGGTGACTTCCATCAGCTTGCGGGTCCGGTCTTCAACACCCTTGGCGGCATCGATGACCATCAGGCAGCAGTCGACCGCGGTCAGGGTACGGTAGGTATCTTCAGAGAAGTCCTCGTGACCCGGGGTATCGAGCAGGTTGACCAGACAATCGGCATAGGGGAACTGCATCACCGAGGTGGTGATGGAGATACCACGCTGCTTCTCCATCTCCATCCAGTCGGATTTGGCGTGCTGGCCCGAGCCACGGCCCTTGACGGTACCGGCGCGCTGAATGGCCTGTCCGAACAGCAGGACTTTCTCGGTGATGGTGGTTTTACCCGCATCCGGGTGCGAAATGATCGCAAAAGTGCGTCTCTTGGAGACTTCACTCAGAAATTCAGCTGACATAATTCAACGTTCTTCTATTGAGCGGTGGTATCAGCCACCGTGGGAATAAATCCGGAATGCCGCTCACGGCACATGTATACGCAACGAAAGCCACGCCAGCTGGCGTGTTGCCAACCAGGTGGAGAGAGGGAGGAGGGTTGCGTTACATGGGTCTTCTCGCCTGAGTCAAAGCAAAATTGCGCGACATTATACCCGCGCGAGTGAAAAATACCCAGCCTGACAAGAGATGATAATTTGGCCGCTCATCCGTTCCACAGGTTCCAACTGAACAGAAAATCAAACACTCCGAATCGGATGGCAGCATCCGGACCACGTGGACTTGGCCCCCTCCCCATGCCAGCAACAACCACTCTTGATAAATTTTCATACTTGGACTTTCCCTATCCAGCTACAAATATGTAAATCGTATCTACATAATGGAGAGGTCATTACATGAAACATTCCACCCTGCACAATCAACAGATCGTCATTATCGGTGGTACCTCGGGTCTTGGCCTGGCCACAGCCCAACAAGCGATCGAGCAAGGTGCCAAGGTCATTATCGGCGGTTCCAGCCGTGAGCAGCTTGCCACTGCAGTGGCTGAACTGGGCCCAAGTGCCAGTGGCCATCAACTGGATATTCTCGACGTCGACTCCGTCAATCACTTTTTCAACCAGCTGGATTCGCTGGATCATCTCGTCATCACCGCCGCAGTCATGCGACCAGGCAGCTTTCTCACCGCAGCCATCGAGGATTTGAAAATCAACATGGACAGCCGCTTCTGGGGAAGTGTTCATGCGATCCGCGCCGCAGCACCCAAACTGTCCGAACGCGGCTCCATCGTGCTCACCTCCGGGATGGTGACGCGCCGTCCACAACTGGGTAAGGCACTCCCTGCCGTTGCAGCTGGCGCGGTTGAAACGCTGGCTCACAGTCTGGTTACCGAGCTGACCCCCCGTCGGATCAACGTCATCAACCCGGGCCCCATGCGCACTCCAATGCTGCTTAAAGCACTGGGCAATGACCCACAAAAAGTGGCAGCCGTGGCGCAAAGCCTGCCGTTGAAACGCTTGGGAGAGGGAGAGGATTATGCGCAGGCCGCGCTATTCCTGATGAGCAATAACAACATGAATGGTGAAGTGCTTCACCTCAATGGCGGCAGCGCCTGGGCATAACGCCCTTCTGACGGTCTTCTGCGCTCGTGCTTGCCAATCTGTCATCGCAGGCAAGAACGAGCGCAGGGGACGAGCATCATCGCCGTATCAGAGTGCTCCCCAATGGCGATGACATCCTGCTGAGTGACAATACCCAGCCCGTCAATCATCTGTTTCCACCCGGTTGCGCCCCGCCTCTTTCGCACGATACAGCGCATTGTCGGCACGCTGGATCAAGGCAGCCAGATCCTGATCATCGTCTCGCAGAGAGGCACATCCGATACTGATGGTTACCGGGTACGACATGCCGGGCAGCGCCCGGTTGGCGACCGAGTGACGGATCCGCTCAGCCACCCGGCACGCCTCTTCAAGGCTGGTATCCGGCAGCAGGATCAAGAACTCCTCTCCGCCGGTACGCCCCAACTGATCCTGGTGTCGCAGCTGACGATCTGCCGCCCGAGAGACCCATTGCAGCACCCTGTCTCCTTGATGATGTCCCAGGGTATCGTTGATCCGCTTGAAGTGATCGATATCGAACACCAGCAGACAAAATGGCGTGCCCTGCCTGCGAGCCAGCGCCAACATATCACTGCCCTGCCGCAGCACCCGACGGCGGTTGTTGATGCCGGTCAGTTCATCGGTAAAGGCCAGACGACGCATCCGACGGTTGCGATCCAGCAGCCACCCCATCGTCAGCAGCGCCAGTACCCCGCAGAGCACCATCACCACCAGCAGCCAGAAACGACGCTCCTTGGCCAGAGCCAGCTCCTGTTGCTGCAATAGCTGCTCAACCCGCAGTTGTTTGTTTTCACCCTCCTGACGAGCCAGCTCAAACTGACTACGAACCCATTCGGTGCTCTGCTCCTGCATTTCCTGCTCAAAGGCGCGCTTCAGTTCTACATAACGATGCAATTGCGCCAACGCATCAGCGGTTTTTCCAAGCCCCTCAAACGCCTGACTGCGCAGCCATGTCAACTTGATAAGAAAGCGCTGGTTATCTTCACGCACTAGGATCGGTTCAGCCATAGCAAGATGCTCAAGCGCATGACCATACTTTCCTGTCATGCTCTCTCCCTGCGCCATCAGCAAGTGCCAATAACTGTTAAATAAAGGATCAATTTCTGATTGAAACACTATGCCAGCTTGCTCAAGCTGAACCATGGCCTCCTGATAGTTGTCCAGTCCCAGCAAAGCTTCGGCCCTATCCAGCTGCAATAATCCTTTTTCGACAGGAGTTAATTCATTGTGTTGCGCCGCCGCGTTATCCAGCTCGTCGATGGCCTCTTGATACTGCCCCATGCTATTGGCCACCATCGCTTTCTGCCGATAAAACTCGTAAAAAATATCAGGATCGCTGTTGGCAGGTAATTTCATCTCCAGCTCATCCAGCAAGCGATTGGCAGGCCCCATTAGCCCCATACGGCGGTAGGTCGCGGCGATTTCCAGCTGAACTTTTCCATACCAGCCCGGAAGATCAAGAGCATCATAGATATGCAAAGCGTTCATCAGGTCTCTGAGTCCCTTGGCGGGGTAGCCCTGAAAGGAAAAGAGGGAACCTCGATAGGAGAGAGCACTTGCCTGTTGCTTGAGGGAACCGATATCACGAGCCAACGTCAGTGCCAGCTCATAATCCTGGCGAGCCTTATCGTTTTCTCCGAGCAGTTGGTGAAACCAGCCACGGCACATGAAAAAATCACTGCGGGCAAATTGATCGCCTTGTGCAGTAGCACGCTGAAGCTGTTCGTCGGCATAAAACATAGCCTGACGATACTCCGCCGTCTCGTTTGCCGATTGCAGTCTGCAGGCCAAGCGAGTTATCCGCATCTGCTGTGCCGATGTGTAAGCGGACAAATCCCGCTTCAATCGCTGAACTCGCAAGCCCAATTCGCGATCAGAGAGGTAAGTCTGCTCCAGCGTATTGAGCTCACTCTCCAACTGAAGAGGTGAAATCGGCTCAGCCATGGTGTTCAATGCCAACAGCAGTACACAACACGGATAAAACTTCACATTTTCCCTCCATCCTTCCGCATTGGCGCCAGAATAAACTACCAAAGCAACCATCAAGCACTATTCATAACTAAAAAATAGTTAATTGTGCTGAAAACGCCGCAGCAGTCGGCCGCGCAGGCCACAATCGAGTAGCCAGCTGTTGTCAAAGACCCGCAGCAGCGCCTGCTTGGCGTGGCGGGACATGGCGACGGCGTGAAAACGGGTCTGACGCTGGCGATAGCGGTTCATCTGATCGAGCAGGGGATGAGGCAGGCTCTGGGCGATAAAGTCGGAGATGACCAGCACATCCGCCTTGGCAAAGGCGGGATCATCGAGCTTGGCCAGCGCTTTTTCCAGGCAGGGCACCAAATCGGTACCGCCGTGAAAACTCATGGAGAGGAAGCGCTCCGCCTTGTCCAGCCCGGTATCTGCGGTGATCTCGAGGGTCGCCACCTCGGTGGAGAAGAGCATCAGGTAGCAGCCGCGCTTCTCATCCATCGCCACCTTGAGCAACGCCAGAAACAGCGCCTTGGCACACTCCTCGGGATATCCCCCCATGGAGCCGGAGGTATCGACACAGACGATAAAGGGGCCCCGTTGCTGCAACTGCTGCCCCCCCTGCTCCGGGGTGCGCAGCATGATGCGCTGACGCGGCAAGGTGCCACGTGACTGGTAGCTGAGCAGGCGCCGCTCCAGATAGCGGCGATAGAACTCCAGCTCCAGCTCCGGCAGCCCCAGCATCACAGCTTCACTTGGCAGCAGCCGCATCAGATCGTTCGCCTGATGGATGCCCACCAGATCGTCCGGCACATCATCGCTGGGTGCAGGCTCCAACTCCAGCACCGGAACCGGCGGCACAGGTTGCTCCTGCGCCCGCCGATCCCGCTCGCTGCGCCCGAGCAGACCGGCAATCTCCGCCAGCAAAGGCTCGCGCTGCAGCATGCGGGCGTATTGCTTGACCAGCACCAGACTGCGCTTGTGCCAGTGCCCTTGCGCCAGATCCCACAAACCACCGGCGGAGATCTGGTTGGGATCGAGGGCATCGGCCAGGGTGCGGCTCGCCAGCAGCTGATCTTCAATCTCCTGACGCTGCTTCTCCCGCTCCGCTTCGGCGATCTGCTGCTGCAGTTGCAGCAGGCTCCCCACCAGACTGGCGCGCCACTTGTCGATAAAGAGCTGGCGCAACCCCTCGGTGGGGTGAGCAGTCAGCTGACGCACCAAGGATCTGGCCTCACCGGCGAAGGGGCTGTACTGTTCCAGCGACTCTAGCAAACCGGGCAGGCGACCAATCAGCTCGGTCATCGGCAGTTGCCGGTGCGCCTGATAGAGCAGGTACTCCTGCTCCAGCGCCACCGGCACCGGCTTGTGACGGATCTCCTCACCAAGCTGCTCGCCCCAACTCTGCAGGCGCTTTTTCAGCAGCTTGCCCTGTAGCGGGGAGCGTTTGATAAATTCGGAAATCTTGGGTGAGGCCGCCAGCAGCGCCACCACCTCTCCCGCCAGCTCACCCTCTCCCATGAGAAGGCCCAGATCCAGCATGCCGATCTCAAGCATGAGCGCTCCTTACTCGTCCAGCCTTGGCAACCGCTCGCGCCACTGGGTCAGCTCGCTGCGCAGCAGCTCGAGATCCCGGTTCAGCACGAAGAAGCTGTCCTCCACCTGCTGTAGCCAGCGTGAGGCGATAAAGAGGTGTTGCTGGTGACGTTCGAACAGGCTGCGCTGCTGCTTGAGCATCTGCATCACCTTGCTGACCTGAACCAGCTGCTCGTCGAGCGACTGCAACCAGGGCGCCAGCACCACCTCGGGGATGGCGTTGCGCTCCATCAAAACCAGCGGGATCTGCTGGCGCTGGATATCGAGCACCTGCAGCCGCAGCTCATCGTCCAGCACCAGCTCGTAATGCCCCTCTTTCGGGTTGCCGAACTCATAACCCACCAGCGCCTCACCGGTAGGATGCCAATGGGAGAGCAAGGTGCGATCGAACACCAGGGTGCGGGTAAGACGTTCGGGATCGCTGCCATCCAGCGGCGCTGGGGTGAGCAGATGGAAGTGCACCTGTTTGCCAAAGGGTCTGGCATTGGCAAGCGGGATCTCGATACCCCGGGCCCGCCGGCCAAACCACTGCTTGCGTTGCCGGGCCTTGGTGCACAGGCGCTGGGCCACGCTCTGTTTGAGCTGTTTGAACTGATCCCGAAGGGCGAGTAGCTGACGGGTCATCGCCAGTTGCTGATAGCCGTAGAGACGGGAGAATTCGGTCATCATCTCCAGCAGGGCGGTGCGGGACTCCTCGTCATGCCAGAGACAATCCTTGAACAGCAGCAGATCTACCGGCGCGACCTCATCGCGGCCATTGAAGAAGGCGCTCGCCTTGATAAGCCGTACCGCCTTCTTCCAGCGGCGATCCGACACATAGCAGCGATGGGCCAGCTGACTGTCGAGCTGCTGGCGCAGCTGATAGATAAGCTCGAAACAGGCATCCGGCAGGCGCACCTGTTCAATCTGGCTCTGCCACTGCTCATACTCATCCCCCCGGATCTGCAGGGATTCCGGCAAGTTCTGGTGGGCGTGACCATCGCTGGCCAGCATGGATTGAAAGTTGGCTTTCTCCTGCACCCGGTCCATCCAGATCCGCACCAGCATCCGGTCGTAGAGCGCTTCCAGCCCGCTGTCCGGTGCCGGCAGCTCGTTGGAAGCAGTCACCAGCAAGCGCATCGGGATAGGGTGCTGGCTGTCGCCGTTACGAAACTGCCGCTCGTTGATGGCGGTGAGCAGGGTGTTGAGGATGGCGGGACCTGCCTTCCAGATCTCGTCGAGGAACACCACCTCAGCCTCCGGCAGATAACCTGTGGTGAGGCGCAGGTATTTGCCATCCTCTTTCAGCGCCTGAATGGAGAGGGGGCCAAACACCTCCTCCGGCGTACTGAAACGGGTCATCAGGTATTCAAAGTGGCGGGCGTCGTGAAAGGCCAGCTTGAGGCGGCGGGCGATCAGGCTCTTGGCGATACCGGGTGGCCCCAGCAAGAAGACACTCTCACCGCTGAGGGCAGCCAGCAGACCGAGGCGCAGGGCATCCTGCCGTTCGTAAAGTCCCTCACCGAGGGCGGCCAGCAGCCGGGGCAAGCGCTCCTGGATGGGAATAAGACGCGCAGGGTTCTGGGCTTGAGCTAAAGACGACATAGAGAGTGTTCCGAAGCTGGGATGATGTTAGCCCCAAGGTGCGATATCCATTTGCTCGACCTTGGGTTTTGTCTTGTTATGATGTTTATTCTGGTATCGCTTGCCGCACAATACCCGCCTCTGGCAGGAAAAAACGCAAAGGCAGTGCGATACCATATCGGCAGCGTGCTGCGCCCATGCATAGCCAGTGTCGTGATGAGCACCATGCCCGCATGCGCCAGATGATGCGTTGCAAAGGGTGCAGCAAAAGCGGTTCGAGTGTACCCTGCGCAACACAATTTTCCCCAATGCAGATCAAGAGTGAGTCGCCTCAAATGCAAGATCCCGTTCGTCAGAGCATGTTGGCCCGCATGGGCATTCAAAGCTGGCAACTGCGTCGTCCGGCATTGCTGGGCGCAGCACCCGCTCCCGAGCTTGCGCAAGATGCCGTGCAGCCCGACCAGACAGCACCTGCCACCAGCGCTCCGCTGCCCAGCGGCAAACTCTGGCTGCTGGCGCCTCAGCTGCCTGCCACCACGCTGCTGGCGGATATCTGCCAGTTGCTCGGCATGACCCCCGACGAGGTCTCACTGCTCAGCGAGCTGCCGCCTGCCGATCTGCAAACGACGGGCGCCTCCCCCCTGCTCTGGCTGACGGAGGCCAACCCCGCGCGGCCAAATGCGCTGATCTGCCCGCTCACCCCCAGCGCAGCGCAAAAGCGCGCCCTGTGGCAACAGCTGCGCCAACACCTTGCGGCCAACGCGGCGTGATCCTGCATCATGCCGCCAAGACCCAGTGTGATGCTGCTCTTTTTACCTGATTTTACAAATGCCGCCTCTGCAACCTCTGCTAACCCCAGCGCCCAACATCTTGCCATCCGGAGCCCCCATGCCTGAGTTTCGTCCCCTGCTCGAGAGCGATTTCGACCTTGTCTACCCCATCGAGCAAGCCGCTCACAAGGAGCCGTGGAGTGAGGCCAACCTGCTCTCCTGCTTCGGTCCTCGCTATCTCAACGGCTTGATGCTGGTCGATGGTCGCCCGGCGGGCTTCTATATCTCGGATCTGGTGGCCGGTGACAGCTCGCTGATGAACATCTGCGTGCATCCGGCGTTTCAGGGCAAGGGGTTGGGGCGGGCGCTGTTGCAGGCCTATCTGGCGCGCAGCAAGCAAGCCGGGGCAGAGGCCTGGTTTCTCGAGGTACGGGCCGGTAACCAGACCGCCATCAACCTCTACGAGAGCGCCGGTTTTGCCGAGTATTGCCGCCGCGCCGACTACTACGGCACCGGCAACGACAGGGAAGATGCGGTGCTGATGTCGCGACTGTTCGATTTCGGCTGATCCAGCCTGTTCGTCGCGCCCAAGCCTTTTGTCCCCCTCAATCGAGGGGGGCGTTGTCCAGCGCGGGATCCTGCAAGGCCAGGGTGGTATGTACCACCGCCTCGAATCCGGCCCCGGAGAGCGGCATATAGAAGCCACGCTGCCAGGTTTTCCCCGGCATCCAGATCTGGTCGATATCCACCACTATCTTGATGGGTCTGAGGGGCTGGCCCGGCTGCTGGATATAGATGCCGGGCGGCGTGGCGACTTTGGGAAAGCGGCGCAGGATCTGCTCGCTGCCATCCCCCTTGCCCGGGTTGAGCCGCACTTTCACCAACCGGGCAAGCGGGCCAGCCATCTCCTTGCTCTGCCAGAATTTCTTCTCCAGATCGCCGCAGCGGCGGCACTTGGGGGTCTCCAGCACATAGAGCAGCGGATAGCCCAACGCCAGCGCCTGTTGCTGCGCCTGCTGATACCCATCGGCCCCCTGATACCAGGGATTGGCGGGCCCCTGTGATGAGGTTCCGGCAAAGAACCAAAACGCAGCGCCCCCCACCACCATCAACCCGACCGCGGCCAACGCCCCTTTCACCCACAGATTCATATCGTTAACCCTCTCTCTGCCTCCTAGCAGTATCGGCCAGTCTGCGCAAAGGGAGAGCTATTTGCGCTCTTTGTGATCCAAGACAAACGGCGAACACTTGTAAGCTGTAATGTTGGAGTTTAAACTCTAGCCCGATTTTTAGTGCCCTCGCGGGCGTACAACTGTAATTAAAGGATGTTTAACTGATGCCGAAGCTTCATCTGGTTCGACTGATGCGTGAACGTATTGCCCAGCTTGGCAACAAGGCTGCCCTGCGGGTTCAGCAAGATGGCCAGTGGCGCGCCATCGGCTGGCGTACTCTGGGCCAGGCAATGGACTACTGCGCACAGGCGCTGATCCGTGCCGGCCACCAGCCAACCGAAATGGTCGGCATCTATGCCCGCAACATGCCGGAGTGGACCCAGGCCGATCTTGGCATCCTTGCCGCCCGCGGTGTCAGCGTCCCTATCTACCCCACCAGCACCCTCGATCAGCTGCGCTACATCGTCAAAGATGCCGGCATCAAGGTACTGTTCGTTGGCGAACAACCCCAGTTCGATCAGGCGCTGCAACTGATTGAAAGCGGCGAGATCCGCCAGCTCATCGCCCTCGATGGCAACGTCAATCTGCGCGGCTGCGAGCAGGCGAGCCACTTCCAGACATTTCTGGTCTCCGGCAACCATCAGCCCAGCGAGCAAGAGCTGCGAGTACGGGAAAGCCAGTACCGGATGGATGATCTGCTGACCCTGATCTACACCTCCGGCACCACAGGCGAGCCCAAGGGGGTCATGCTCGACTTCAGCAACATCGCCGCCTGTTTCGAGATGCATAACAGCCGCCTCGACCTCAATCAGCAGGATGTGTCGCTCTGCATGCTGCCGCTCAGCCACGTGTTTGAGCGGGCTTGGAGCTACTACGTGCTCTACTGCGGTGCCGAGAACGTCTATATCCGCGATCCGCAGAAGGTGATGGATGTGATTGGCGAAGTGCAGCCGACCGTGATGTGCGCCGTGCCGCGCCTCTACGAGAAGGCCTACGCCATGATCCAGGCCAAGGTGGCTCAGGCTCCGGCCCTGCGTCGTGCCCTGTTTGGCTGGGCGACCCGGGTCGGCAAGCAGATGGTTGCCACCCGTCAGGCGGGCAAATCCGCCTCACCGCAACTCTATGCCCAACTCTGGCTCGCCGAGCGACTGGTGTTTCGCAAGCTGCGCGCCCGCTTTGGCGGCCGCACCCGCTTCCTGCCGGTGGCGGGCGCCCGCTTGGCCGACGATGTGAACCTCTTCTTCCAGGCGATGGGGCTCAATCTCAAGTACGGCTACGGCATGACCGAAACCACCGCCACCGTCTGCTGCTACGAGGATAGCCAGTTCAAGCTGGGATCCATCGGCACGGCACTGAACGGCATCGAGGTAAAACTGGGTGAGAATAACGAACTGCTGGTGCGCTCCCCCACCGTGATGCGCGGCTACTACAACAAGCCGGACGCGACTGCCGAAGTGATGACCGAAGATGGCTTCCTGCGTACCGGCGATGCCGGTGAGCTCGACAGCCAGGGCAATATCTACTTCACTGAGCGCCTCAAGGAGCTGATGAAGACCTCCAACGGCAAATACGTGGCCCCGCAACTGGTGGAAGGGACCATCGGCAAGGATCGCTTTATCGAGCAGATCGCCATCGTCGCCGATGCTCGCCACTTCGTCTCTGCGCTGATCGTCCCCTGCTTCGAGTCGCTGGAGGAGTACGCCCGCTCCATCAACCTGCAGTACCAGTGCAAGACCGAGCTGCTGCGCCACTCCCGGGTAATGGAGTTCTTCGAAGCCCGCATCGCCGACTTGCAAAAAGAGCTGGCCAAGTTCGAGCAGGTGAAGAAGTTTACCCTGCTGCCGAGCGCCTTCTCCATGGAGCTGGGTGAGCTGACCCCCACCATGAAGCTGCGCCGCAAGATCATCGAGGCCAAGTACCAGAGCGAAATCGAGGCGATGTATAACCACGTCTGATATCGCTCAGGTTCAGAGAAATGAAAAAGCCGCTCACTCGAGCGGCTTTTTGTTGGCACTTTGGTTGGTACGAACCCGCCTTCAGGCCGTGGTGGTACTGGTCCCGAAGTAGTCGGCCAGGAAGTCATCGAACGACAGACTGTCGCTGCGCTCGCGTTCGCGCTGCTTGGCCAGCGAATCCTTCGCCTCACCGGCAAAGTAGGCCTCATCCCAGTACTGCAGCTCCCCTGCCAGCAGCTCCTCGCGATAGCGGGTCGCCAGCTTGTCGCCGTAGCAGCCGTTGTCCTTGCCGCTCTCCAGCAGCTCCTTGAGCATGCGGGCGGAATAGGTGAGCTCGGGGTTGAGCAGCTTCTCGCGGTGCATCGCCAGCGTCTCGCGATAGCGGTTGCGGCCGCAGCAGCGATCCAGCAGGTCAGCCACCTGAGCCAGCTCGTCGAACAGTTTGAGGCCGTACTCTTTGAGGCCAATGGCATTGTCCTGCTCATCTTCCAGCGTCAGGCCGGGACGACGCCCTTCCAGCACCACCTTGTTCTGGTTGCGGCGGTTGCGAGCAATCTCCTCGTCACTCAGCACCGGAGAGGGGCGCAGCAGGCACCAGACCAGGAACAGATCGAAGAAGCGGATCTGATCCGCATCGATGCCGAGCGGGGTGAAGGGGTTGACGTCTACGGTGCGCAGCTCGATGTATTCGATGCCGCGCTGATCCAGCGCATCCGAGGGCTTCTCGCCGCTGCGTGGGGTGCGCTTGGGGCGGATCGGAGCGTATAGCTCGTTCTCCAGCTGCAACACGTTGTCGTTGAGCTGACGATACTCCCCATCCACCTTGACCCCGATCTTGGCAAAGTCGGGATTGTGGGTGTTGATGGCGCGGCGCAGGCTGCTGACATAGACCGGCAGATTGTCGTGGCTGATCTTGAGCCCAGCCTGGGCGCTGTTGGTATAGCCAAGATCGGAGAGACGCAGCGCGGTGGCGTAAGGCAGATAGAGGGTACCCTTGCCGGTCTTCTCGAACGGCAGGTTGCTCTTGCGCCCTTTGAGGAAGGATTCGCAGATAGCAGGCGAGGCGCCGAACAGATAGGGCACCAGCCAGCCGAAGCGGTAGACGTTGCGAATAAGCCCCATGTACTTGTCGGAGATAAAGCGCTGGCTGCAGCACCCTTCGCACACCAGATCCTGCCACTCGCTCCAGAAGCTGTCGGGCATGGAGAAGTTGAAGTGCACCCCGGCGATCACCTGCATCAGGCTGCCGTAGCGGTTCTTCAGACCCTGACGGTAGAGGGTCTTCATCTTGCCAATATTGGAGCTGCCGTACTGGGCCAGCCGGATGCTCTCTTCACCGCCGACGAAGCAGGGCATGGAGAGCGGCCAAATCCGCTCGTCACCCAGATGCTGAATCACATGGTGATGGATGTCGCCGAGCTGCTCCATCAGGCTGTCGATGGAGTCGGTAGCCGGGGTAATGAACTCCAGCAGGCTCTCCGAGTAGTCGGTGGTGATATTGGGATGGGTCAGGGCCGAACCTAGCGCCCGGGGATGGTCACTCTGGGCGAGTCGGCCATCCGGCGTGATGCGCAGGCATTCACGTTCGATCCCGCGCCGGATCCCCTTGAGCGCGGTGAGGCGCTCCGGCGATCCCAACGCATTCAGCAACTCGGTGAGCGACAAGCTTGTTGTAGTCATATTCACGGCTCTTGATTTTTATAAAGCGTCAGTTACGGCAACTGCAGCGGATAGATGGGAAGATGAAGCTCCTGCAGGGGTTTTTCAAGCTTTTGCTTGTCTCCCACCACCACGATCACCATGTCGGCCGGATTGAGCCAACGGGCCGCACTGGCCTTCAGCGCCTCGGGCGACACCGTTTTGATCTGGTTGTTCTGGGCCTGCACATAGTCCGGTTTCAGGTCATACATCACCATCTGTAGCAGGAAGCCCGCCTTCTGGCCGAGGGTCTCGTAGGAGAGGGCATCCTGCTGGGAGACCGCGCTGCGCATATAGGCCAGCTCGACCGGGGTCGGGCCGCTCTTGCGGTAGTTGTCCATCTCCTTGAGGAACTGGCGGATGGCATCCACAGTCGCATCGGCCCGCACATTGGCGCCGGTGGCGAAGGTGCCCACCTCGCGGTTGGCGGAGAAGCCAGAGCTGGCGCCGTAGGTGTAACCCTTGTCTTCCCGCAGGTTGAGGTTGATGCGGCTGTTGAAGTTGCCACCCAGATTGAAGTTCATCAGCCCGGCGGTGAAGTAATCCCCCGTGGTATCGAACGGCATGGCGCGACGACCGATGCGGATCACCGACTGGGGCGCCCCCGGCTTGTCGACCAGATAGATACCCGGCTTGGCCTGCTCACCCTTGAGCTTGAGATCCCCCAGGGTCGGCGTGGCCCCCTTCCACTCGGTCAGGAAGCCAAGTTGCTCCTCGATCTGCTTCTGGCCCACATCACCGACCACCACCACTTTGGCGTTGGTGGGGTTGTAGTACGCCTGATAGAAGTGCTTCACGTCCGCCAGGGTCAGCTTGGCCACATCGGCCGCCACCCCATCGGTAGGTTGACCGAGGCGGTTTTGCTTGCCGTAGACCAGCTCACGGAACGCCTGCCCGGCCAGCCACTCGGGCTGCTGCTGGGCCTGCTGCATCCCTTGCAGCAGCTGCGCCTTGACCCGCTCGAAGTCAGCCTCCCGCATGCCCGGGCGCTCCAGCACCTCGCGCACCAGCGCCAGGGTCTGGGGCAACTTGTCCGCCAGCGAGCTGACGGTGATGAGGTTGTTGTACTGGGCGCTGGAGACATCGATGGAAGATCCCAGCTTTTGCAGCTCGTCGCTCAGCTGAGCCTCGGTCAGGCGCACCGTGCCCTGCCCCATCATGGCGGCGGTCAGATTGGCCAGCCCCAGTTGCCCCTTATCTTCGGCACGAATACCGCCCGGCAGGGCGATCATGATGGAGACGGCCGGGATCTCGTCACTCTTGGTGCCGATGATCTCGATGTTCTTGTCGAGCTTGCCGTGCCAGATGGCGGGCACCTTGACGCTCACCGCCTCACTCGCCTTGGGCTGCACGCTGCGATCGAAATTGTCTTTTACCGGTCGTTCGGCCAGCGCTTCGTCATGCTTGCTGTAATCCGGCAACTCGCGCTTGGCGGGGGTAAAGTTCGGGGTGGCGACCTGCCACTCGGTCTTGCCCTTGGGCACCACGCTCAGCACCACCGCCGGCTTGCCGGCGATGAACTTTTCGTAGGCGGCCTTCACCTGCTCCGGTGTCACCTTGCCGATGGCATCCAGCGTCTTGAACACATAGTTGGGATCCTGGGCAAACACCTGACCCATGGCGAGCTGGCTCACCTTGCCGGATACGCTATCCAGACCCCAGATGGCGGAGGCACGGTACTTGGCGATCGCCTTCTCCAGATCTTCCGGCTTGAGGCCGCGCTGGGCGAACTCGCCGATCACCTTGTCCACCTCCCCCTTGAGGGTCTTGAGGCTGCCATCCTGCGACGGATTGGGGTAGGCGTAGACGGTCAGGGTACAGGCCAGCTCTTCGCAGTAGTGAGACGCCCCCACATCGATCGCCTTGCCGGTTTTCACCAGAGACTGGTAGAGCATGGAGCTGGCGGAACCGCCCAGCACGTCGGCAAACATGTCGAGTGCCGGCTCCTGCGGGTCACCAAGGGATACGGTGGGGTAGCTGATATAGAGCAGCGGCAGGTGTACCTTGTCCTGCAGCGTCACGTAGCGGGTCTCGGGCAGAGTCACCGGCTTTGGCGTCGGCTCGGCCACGTCCGGGCCGCGCGGGATGGAGCCAAAGTACTTCTCGACCCATTCGAGGGCCTGCTTGCTGTCAAAGTCGCCGCCCAGAGTCAGGGTGGCATTGTTGGGGCCATACCAACGCAGGAAGAACTGCTTGAGGTCGTTCACATCGACCCGGTCGAGATCTTCCACGTAACCGATGGGCTGCCAGGAGTAGGGGTGAGTACGCGGATAGAGCGCCTCCCCCACCTTCTCGCTCACCAGCCCGTACGGCTGGTTATCGACCCGCTGAGCCCGCTCGTTCTTGACGGTAGCGCGCTGTATCTCGAACTTCTTCTGGCTCACCGCATCGAGCAGGAAGCCCATCCGGTCCGCCTCCAGCCAGAGCACTTTTTCCAGCTGGTTGGCAGGCACAGTCTCGTAGTAGTTGGTGCGATCCTTGTTGGTGGTACCGTTCATGTCGCCACCGGCCTCGTTGATGATCCGCATATGCTCCTGATCACCGACGTGTTTTGAGCCCTGGAACATCATGTGCTCGAAGAAGTGGGCGAAGCCGGACTTGCCGACCGTCTCGCGGGATGAGCCGACGTGATAGGTCACATCGAGGTGCACCAGCGGATCGGAGCGGTCAGGGGCCAGGATCACGGTCAGGCCGTTGTCCAGCTTGTACATCTGGTAGGGGATGGCGAGCTTGCCCTCCTCCTTGCCCTGTTCGGCGATCAGGGTCGGTGCCGCCAGCACCGGCAGGGTGAAGCCCAGCAGAATCGTTAAAGGTATGACTTTGTTCACGGTAACCTCGTGAGTGACAAAAACAGGCTAGAAAATATGACTGGCCAGCAGAAAAACCAGGGCATAACGGAACAATTTGCCGAGCCCGATCAAAATGAGAGAGCGCCAGAAGGAGAGGCGCAGCCAACCGGCCAACAGACAGAGACCATCACCAACCACCGGCGTCCAGGCAAGCAGCAGACACCAGTGACCATGTTGTTTGAGCCAGCCTAAGGCTTTTTGTTCCCCACGGCCTTGAAAATCTTCCGGTTTTTTCTTGAAGGTGGCGAGCCAGCCGAGCCACCAGGTGGTCATGGAGCCGAGGGTATTGCCCAGCGTCGCCCACAGCAGCAAGCTCGCCATGCTCCACTCCCCCTTGGCCGCCATGGCCCCCAGCAGCACTTCGGAGCTGCCGGGCAGCAGGGTGGCGGAGGTGAAGGCGCTCAGAAACAGCCACCCCAGACCCATCTCGGTAATGCCATTCATCCGGGCAGGCCGTCAGCGGCGGGCATGCGCAGCAGCAGCTTGCCGCGCACATGGCCCCCTTCGATAGCCTGATGGGCCAGCGCCCCCTCGACCAGGGGGAATTCACCGGCGAGGGTGACCTTCACCTCCCCCTGACGCAGCAGCATCAACATCTGACCCAGCTGCTTCTGGTCGGGGTGAACCAGCATGCCGACCACCACGATACCCGCCGCAGCCCCTGCATCCTTGATCTGCTGGGCAGTGATGGTGGGCACCGTCACTAGGCGGCCACCCGGTTTGACACAGGCCAGCGCCGCCTTGCCGCTTTCGCCACCCACCAGATCCAGCACCAGATCGACCTGGCCGGCCTCTGCCACCACCCGTGCTGGCCAGTTCGCATCATGGTAATCCACCATCCAGCGCGCCCCCAGTGCGTGCAGGAAGCCATAGTTGTCGGGGCTGGCGGTGGCTACCACCTCGGCGCCATAAGCGCTGGCAAACTGCACCGCCAGATGGCCGACCCCACCGGCACCGGCGAGGATCAAGACCCGCTGACCACTCTGGAGTGCGCCGTGCTCAAGCAGCCCCTGCCAGGCGGTGAGACCGGCAAGGGGCAGCGCCGCTCCCTGTCGAAGGCTCACCCCGTCGAGCTTGACCAGCTCGCTCTCGCTTGCCACCACAGATTCCCCGTAGCCACCGGCGGTGAGGGGAAAACCGACCATGCCGCATACCAGATCCCCCTCGACCAGCGAGGTCACGCCGGGGCCCACCTTCTCTACCACGCCGGAGACATCATAACCCGGTGTCCAGGGCAGCTTGTCCTTGTTCTGGGCCGCCGCCCAGCCAAGACCGGCGCGGGTTTTGGCATCGATGGGGTTGACCCCCGCAAAGCAGATGCGTACCCGCAATTCGCCATCGGCAGGCACCTTATCTAGGGAAGGGTTGAGCTTGAGTACCGAGGGGTCACCGAATGCGGTAATCTGTAGTTGCGTCATTGCACAATCCATCCTGTTGATTGATCAAGGGTCAACAGAATAACAGCGAGGACACCATGGCTCGAATGTTTCTTATTCCTCTGTTGCTGGCACTGGGGTGGTGGGCATTTCTGCTCTACTTCCGCATCCCGCTCAAACAGGGGGCCAAGGGGTTTTACTGGATCATCGGCATCGGTGGCGGACTGGCCGCCTTCCTCAGCCTGATGATGGTGCTGACCAACTAATGGTTACGCGTTTGATATCGGATAAAGGGAGCAACAATGCTGAGCGGATTGAATCAATTGACCTTGGCAACAGGAGATCTTGAAAAGAGCTTTACGTTTTACGTTGATTTACTCGGTTTTCGTCCCAAGGTGCGATGGGCTCGCGGGGCCTATTTAACTCTGGGGGAGCTGTGGCTCTGCCTTTCCAGTGACCCCGCTAAGCCCGCCGAAGACTATAGCCATGTCGCCCTAAGTATCGCTGCGGAACACTTCTCAGAGTTCTGTGCCCGTCTGCGCCAGGCGGGCATCGAAGAGTGGAAGACAAATAGCAGCGAAGGGGACTCATTCTATCTAAAAGACCCGGACGGCCATCAACTAGAGATCCATGTTGGCAACCTTGCCAGTCGCCTCGATTCACTCAAGACACGTCCTTATGATGGCCTAGTCTGGTTCGAATAAAACGGGTTCAATCGCTGTCAGTACGCAGATGATAATGGCGATTGCTCCCCTGCCCCAGCACCCCTTGCGACAGCAGATGGTGGAACACCCGATCCACCTCCTCCAGCGAGAGTGACAGCGCCTGTGCCACCGAGCGCTTGCTGCACTTGAGCTCACCGCTCATCAGCGCACCGCGCACCTGCGCCAGCACTTCGGGGGCGGGCTCTGGGGGCATGATGGGCTCGGACTGGGCTGCCATCGCCAACGCCTCCTGCGCCTCTCTGCGGGCTTGATCCTGCTGCCAGCGCCACATCCGGCGAAAGCGGTTCTCCTCGCCGATCAGGCTGACGAAGAAGGCGCCGAACACGTCGAGCAACACCGAGAGGAAGCAGACCAGCAGGAACTGCACCTGACTGATGCTCATCCCTACCCCGTCCGCCAGACTGCTCATCAGCCCCAGCATGGAGGATTGTTCGTTGACCGGCTTGGCATCGCGCTGCTGGCGCAGCTCATCCTGCTGCAAGCGCAGCTTGGTATTGGCGTGCTGCAACGAGGAGACGCCACTGGAGATGCGCTCCAGCTCGATATATTTGCGGGCCGCCTCCTCGTTGAGCTGGATCTGCCGCTCGATGCTGGCGATCTGCTCGTCGAAACGGGCAAGCTCCCGTTCGTGGCGCGCCTGCTGGCTCAATACCGTGTTGGTGGCGCTGTTGATGCCACCAATACTGCCGCCGATGGAGATGGCCGCCAGCACGCTGTAAAACAGCAGCGACCAGAAAGCGCCACTTAAATCCCGCCGCGCCTTGCGCTCGCCGTACTCGTACCAGACGTAAAACTTGCCCAATTCGAAGATGATGGCCAAGCCGCCGAACAGCCACTTCATCAGCGGGTTGTCATCGATGGAGAGGAACAGCAGCAGGGAGAAGATAATGGAAGCCAGAATGGCCAACCCGGTGAAACTGTATACCGTCGTCAGAGCAAACCACCCCTTGGGGTAGCGCAATGTGGAGGAGTCCTGTGTGGTCATGATGAAGGGGTGTGCTGTGCAGGAAAAGTTGGCTGCCGATTATAGTCGCCAGACTCGCCCAGAGAAGGGCAAATGACTGAATTCCTTCAGATTGGCAACCAGCTGCCCAGAGTGCGACCAAAACGGACAAATCGGCAGCAGAAAAGCGATACAATCCCTCCCTGACTTGATCATGTGGTGAGATGGGGAACAGTTCCGCCCGGGTTCAGCTCCGCTCTGTACACTCATCCACCGTTGCAATTATCCGAGGCCATCATGAACAGTAAGACCACTTTGCTACTCTCCCTTCTTCTGGTTAACGGCAGCGCCGCAGCGACACAGCAATATCAAGAGAGCAGTGGCTCCGAATTCTCCGTCGATGAGCTTAAATTCAACCTGGACTGGGATGACAAGCAGTTCGGCTGGACCCAGAACGACTGCCTCGACTTGGGGGTCGGCGAAACCGCCCCGGCCGACTGCAGGGCGGTCAAATTCAATCTGGAAGATGAAGAGAACCGCAACCAGCCACCGCAAACCAACCAGATCCCTGCCAACTCGCAGAGTGGCCAATAACGACAGGAGTCCCCTTGCGATGACCCAAGCCAAACACAACCCCGTTATCCAGCGTGGCGCCCTGCTGCTCTCCTTGCTGATGGCGCATGGCATCGCGGTTGCAGCACCGCCAGGCAAAAATAGCGATGGCATCAAGATCTCCAGTGATGACATCAAGATCAATCTCGACTGGGATGACAAAGAGTACGACTGGTGGCAGGACAACTGCCTGGATCTTGGCATTGGCGACAGCCGGATCAAACTCAACTGCGACAAGATGGATGGCAAGTACCGGGATCACTACAACCGCAGCATCCACAGCGGCAATAACCCCGGGCAAGGTCACGACAAACAGAAAGATAAAAATAAGGGCAACGGCAAGAAGAACTGAACGCCCTCTCCTGATGCAGCAGGGGCTTGGTGCCCCTATGCTGATTGTTTTACCAATAATTCTCCGCACTGATATTGCCCGGCGCCCGCCGCAGATTCTTGGCCAACCCCAGCGCCAGCAAGGTCTGCTGGGTCTCTTTCACCATCTCCGGATTGCCGCAGATCAGCACCTGACTCAGCTCGGGTGAGAACTCCAACCCCACCCGCGCCTGTAGCTGACCATTGGCAATCGCCGCCGGGATCCGCCCTGCCATTGCATCGGGCCAGGGCTCGCGGCTGACAAAGGGGACATAGCAAAAACGCGCGCCATATTGCTCGGCAAAGCTGGCGATCAAATCCTGATAGCTCAGCTCTTCGCCTTTGCGCACCCCGTGCACCAGCACCAGATTCTCGAAACGGTTGAAAGCTTCCCCATCGGCCAGCATGGAGAGGAAGGGGCCGATGGCAGTACCGGTCGAGAGCAGCCAGAGATCGCGCCCGGCGGGCACCTCATCAAGTGTCAGAAAGCCGGTGGCCTGGGATTGCACCAGCAATGTATCGCCTGCTTGCAGCGAGCCGAGGGACGGAGTCAGCTCACCGCTCGGGATCTCGACCAGATAGAACTCGTGATATGGCGCAGAGGGGGGATTGACGAAGGAGTAGGCGCGCTGAATGCGGCGATCGCCCTGCTCGAGGGCCAGCTTGGTGAATTGGCCTGCCTTGTAGGGAGCCAGCTCGGCCGCTACCCGCAGGGAGAACAGAGTGGGTGTCCATTCGATGCGTTCGATGACGCGGCCTTCTACCCAAGCCATAAGGATCTCCTCCAGTGGAACAGACCTTCACTCTACCCCCGGGCCGGAAAATAAAAAACCCGCGCAAAAGCGCGGGTTTTCTCTGCAAAAGCGAATCGCTATTACAGGGCAACAACCTGGATCTGTACGGTTGCTTTAACGTCAGCGTGCAGCTGAACAGCAACTTCGTAGTCACCGGTGTTACGCAGAACGTTGCCCATGCGGACTTCGCTCTTGGCAACGGCTACGCCGGCAGCAGTGATGGCTTCAGCCACGTCACGGGTACCGATGGAACCGAACAGCTTGCCTTCGTCGCCAGACTTGGAAGCGATAACCACGGTAGCCAGTTCGGCCAGCTTGGCAGCACGCTCTTCAGCAGCAGCTTTGTTGGCAGCCAGTTTGGCTTCCAGCTCAGCGCGACGAGCACCGAAAGCTTCGATGTTGGCCTTGGTGGCCATAACAGCTTTGCCTTGCGGGATCAGGTAGTTACGGGCATAACCAGATTTCACGGAAACTTGGTCACCCAGACCGCCCAGTTTGGCGATTTTGTCGAGCAGGATAACTTGCATTACCTTTCCTCTATAAATTTCGTTGAGTTAGGCTTAAGTGCCGGGCCGATTCTTACTTGTTGTGCAGATCGGTGTACGGCAGCAGAGCCAGGTAACGAGCACGCTTGATGGCGCGTGCCAGCTGACGCTGATACTTGGCGCGGGTACCGGTGATACGGCTCGGTACGATCTTGCCAGATTCAGTGATGTAGTTTTTCAGAGTAACGATATCTTTGTAGTCGATCTCGGTAACGTTCTCGGCGGTGAAGCGGCAGAACTTACGACGACGGAAATAACGTGCCATGGCCTTTATCCTCTAGTCAGTGATCCAGAATTACTCTTCGGAAGCAGCTTCAGTAGCTTCTTCGCGGCGCTCGTCGTCACGACGGGTGAAGCGCTCTTCTTTGGCCTTGGCCATCGGAGAAACTTCAGTCACGGCGTGCTTGGTGCGCATGATCATGTTGCGGATAACGGCATCGTTGAAGCGGAAGTTGGTTTCCAGCTCATCGATAACGGCTTGCTCTGCTTCTACGTTCATCAGAACGTAGTGGGCTTTGTGCAGTTTGTCGATCGGGTAAGCCAGCTGACGGCGGCCCCAATCTTCCAGGCGATGAATGGTGCCACCGGAGGTGGTGATGGCGCCGGTGTAACGCTCGATCATGCCGGGAACTTGCTCGCTCTGGTCCGGATGAACCATGAAGACGATTTCGTAATGACGCATTTTAGCTCCTTACGGATTAATTCAGCCTCCGCCCAGGTACAGCCAGACCTCGGAGGCAAGGAACATAAAGGTGTTTAGTCGCTGCTTTTCTAGGGCGGCGTATTGTACGAAATCACATCCCTCACTGCAACTGACCGCCTTAAATGTTTTTCCCGATGGAAATCATCAGAAACAACAATTGATAATGATTATCACTTAGATCTATTCTCTCTCCATATCCTTATGGAGGGTGATGCCATGCAACCCGCACTGACGACTACGATTACAGCCCGCAAATTCAAACTGACCCTGCTCGGGCCAGCCTTTATCGCCGCCATCGGCTATATCGACCCGGGCAACTTCGCCACCAATATTCAGGCGGGCTCTACCTTTGGCTACCAGTTGCTCTGGGTGGTGGTATGGGCCAACTTGATGGCCATGGTGGTGCAAACCCTCTCGGCCAAACTCGGTATCGTTACCGGCAAGAATCTGGCGGAGCACATCCGCGACCGACTGCCAAAACCGGCGGTCTGGGCCTACTGGGTACAGGCAGAGATCATCGCCATGGCCACCGATCTCGCCGAATTTATCGGCGCCGCGGTCGGCTTCAAGCTGCTGCTTGGCGTGACCTTGCTTGAAGGGGCCTGCATCACCGCCGTAGTGACCTGGGGGATCCTGATGTTGCAATCCCGTGGCCAGAAACCGCTGGAGTTCGTGGTCGGCGGCCTGCTGCTGTTTGTCGCGGCGGCCTACATCGTCGAGCTGATCTTCTCCCGCCCCCATCTGCCCAGCCTGCTGGAGGGCGCCCTCTTCCCCGGTCTGCCCAACAGCGATGCCGTCTATCTGGCTGCCGGTGTGCTCGGTGCCACCGTGATGCCCCACGTTATCTACTTGCACTCGGCACTGACCCAGCACACGCAGGATCAGGGCTCGGTCAGCCAGCGGCTGCACACCACCCGGGTCGATGTGGCGATTGCCATGACCATCGCCGGCTTCGTCAATCTGGCGATGATGGCGATGGCGGCCACCGCGTTCCACAGCTCGGGCCACCAGCAGGTAGCAGAGCTGGAATCCGCCTATCAGACCCTCACTCCGCTGCTGGGTCAGGCTGCCGCCACCCTGTTTGGCCTCTCGCTGGTCGCCTCCGGCATCAGCTCTACCGTGGTGGGCACCCTGGCCGGGCAGGTGGTGATGCAGGGCTTTGTCCGCTTTACCATCCCGCTCTGGCTGCGTCGCGCCATCACCATGGCTCCCGCCTTCGTGGTAATCGCCATGGGGCTCAACACCACCGAAATTCTGGTGTTGAGTCAGGTGATCCTGAGCTTTGGCATCGCGCTGGCCCTGATCCCGCTGTTGATGCTGACCGGCGATCGGGCACTGATGGGGCAACATCGTAACCACCCCGTCACCCAGGCGGTAGGACGCCTTATCGTTGCGCTGGTGATCGGGCTCAACGCCTATCTGCTGGTTGCCATGATCTAGCGAACCGTAAAACCGAGAAGAGGGGCTCATTAACACTGGTTAATGAGCCCTTTCGCACTTTGGCGTATGCTGCCGCTTTCTCTTCTCATTTATCGTTGCGGGAGCCTTGCCATGGAACATACCCGAGCCAGCTTCGTACTGGGCCATCATCAGGAGCAGGCCAGCGTGGTCTGCTGCCAGCGCGGTGACACCACGCTGCTGGTCACCGACCTCACCCCTTTTCATCCCCAGAGCCATCTCTGGCCCGATCAGCCGGGGGATGTGGGCCATGTTCGCTGGGAAGGGGGCGAAGCCACCATTGGCCCTTGCCGAATGGGGGCTATCAGCCCGGATGGCGAGCTGTTCGTCGATACTGCCATTCCGGTCAAACGGGGCGCTGAGGGGTGGCGTTTCGTGGTGGTCCATCCGCTGACCGATGACCATGAGCTGGCCGTTGGCAGCCAGGTCGAATTACAAGTAGATAGCGCTGCCCGCCACGCCCTGAGTCTGGGCCATAGCGGCTGCCATCTGGCGGCACTAGCCCTCAACCAGGTACTCATCCCCTACTGGCGCAAGGAGGTAAGCGAGCGCGATGCACTGGGCCAGCCCGACTTCGATCGTCTTGCTATTCAAAGCTCGCGAGTCGAGCCTTGCGGTTCGCGGGAGCAGTACCGAATCGGCAAGAGCCTGCGCAAGAAAGGGGTCAACAGCGAGGCACTACTGGCAGATCTGGCGCTGATTGAAGAGAAGGTTAACCAGCAGCTAGCCGACTGGATTACAGCCGGAGGCGAGATCCGCCGCAGCCGCGCTGGCGAGGCGATCATCGATTCCCGTTACTGGCACTGCATGCTGGAAGGCCAGGAGGTGACCATTCCCTGTGGTGGCACCCATGTTGCCTCGCTCGCCGAGTTGGGAGAGGTCAAGGTAGAGCTCACTCAAGTGGAAGAGGGCTTTGCAATGCTGACCCGGGTCACGCCAACCGGCGCCTGAGTCGCAGACTTGACCACTCAGGGCTAACGCCCAAGTTGGCAATAGAGAAGTATCGCAAAGAGAGAGCATCTCATGCCCCTCAACGCCAGTCATGACGGGCCGATGCTTCTCTTTTAACCACTCCCTGATTAGAATGCGCCTCCCACAGGAGGCACATCACCCATGAGTAGTACCCAACTACGCACCACCCCGGATCGACTTCGTTATCTGGTTCTCTACGAAGGCATCGGACTGGCACTGGTCGCACCGCTGATCAGCCAGCTGTTCGATCAGGGCGTCGCCGAGGTCGGTTCGCTGGCCATCTTCTTCTCCATCGTCGCCACTGCCTGGACCTACGGCTGGAATCTGTTGTTCGACAAGGGGTTGCTCAAACTGTGCGGGCGCACCAACAAGCGACCACTGGACCGCTTCCTGCACGCGTTTGGCTATGAGGCGAGCTTTATGATGCTCTCCCTCCCCTGCGTCATGTTCTGGCTCGATCTGGGAGTCTGGGACGCCCTGATGCTGGATCTCGGCTTCGTCGCCTTCTACCTCGTCTACATCATGGTCTTTACCTGGGCCTATGAGCGGATCTGGCCGCTGCCATCCAACCCGCAGACGGCATAAGGCCTCAGCCGCACCGAGGCCGACAGAAGGAAAAGTCAGGAAGGACTAATAGGAAGGATGGGAAAATCCCATAAAAACAATGCCAGTCAGCGAGCTGACTGGCATTGGACAAAACAGACTTTCGGACTTACTTGACGGCGTCTTTCAGAGCCTTGCCAGCCACGAATGAAGGCACGTTGGCAGCAGCAATCTGGATCTCTTTACCAGTTTGCGGGTTACGACCGGTGCGGCCTGCGCGGTGGGTGACCTTGAAGGTGCCAAAACCGACCAGTTGCACAGCATCGCCTTCTTTCAAGCTCTGGGTAATACCATTGATGATCTCTTCCAGAGCCACTTTGGCCTGAGCTTTGCTCAGATCTGCTTTGGCGGCAATCGCATCGACAAGTTGAGCTTTGTTCATAACATTTCCTTTATGATCGGGCATTTAGCGCTGGGTCACTCTATGCAAAAAAAAACGCACAGGCAAAGCCTTTATCGAGCCGAACGCGTCAAACGCTGGGGTTTTCATCAAGATCTGCGGAAATAGTCACATTCCACACGCGAAAAACCGTGAGCAGGCCTGAAACCTGCTAGCACTCAGACACAATCCACTGACTATTTCTTCGCCACTTAACATTATCCCCCCATGGCTATTGACGCTTGCCCAGATTTTCCCTAGTTATAGGTTGTGTCACTGCTCAAACGGCTCGGAATACCGAACAATCGGCCAGCCTTTGCCCCACGGAGGGATAGGGATTATGTTGACGAAACTGGAACAGACCAAGCAGGCGCTGGCAGGCAAGCATAAGGCTATCGACGACTGGCTGGATGCAAGGCAAGCGTTGCTGGTCGGATACATGCAGCTGGCAGGCCTCACCCCGGCGCGGACCAAGCAGCGCAGCCTGCCCAAGACAGAAGAGCTGCATCAGTTTTGCGACCGGCTGGTCGACTATGTCAGCGCGGGCCATTTCGAGATCTACCACCACGTCGTCACCGCCTTCGAGCAAGCCAGCGGCGAAACACTGGAGCTGGCCAAGCGCATCTATCCCCATATTCGCAACAGCACTGAATTCGCCCTCGAGTTCAACGACAAATACAGTGATGCCGACGAGGCCCAATTGCTGCTACTGGATGATGATCTCAACGAGTTGGGTCCGGTTCTGGAAGAGCGGTTCAAACAGGAGGACCGCCTGGTCAAGGCGCTTCATGTGGTGGAATCCTTGAGTACCCAGCAAGCCTGAATGCCATTTTCGGAGCAAGTTCAAGATACTGGCAACCAAGGTGGATTACACTCAGAGCAATGACCCTAGCGTCCACACTTATTGCATACAGGAGATGAGCATGTCTGAGCGCCGCCGTTTTGCACGGATCCTCTACTTGACCATGGCAGAACTCACCCAGGGGGAACAGAAGTGGCAGACCCAGCTTGTCGACGTCTCCTTGCAGGGAGCCCTGCTGATCCGCCCCGACGACTGGGAGAGCCGTGACAACAAGGAGTACCAGCTCAGCTTTATCCTGAGCGGTAGCGATATCGAGATCAAAATGCAGGTCGAGCTGACCCACGAAGCCAGCAAAAAACTGGGGTTCTACTGCCACCACATCGATATCGACAGCGCCACCCACCTCAAGCGGATGATCGAGCTTAACGTCGGCGACGAAGAGCTGCTCCACCGCGAGCTGGAACAACTGCTGAGCGAGCATCTGGAACACAGCCAGCCCTGATGGCAGGTTCCAGCCCATAAAAAAGAGCGCCGAGGCGCTCTTTTTTCGTTGTGCGGTTGTCTCGATTGCAATGCTGAGGGATTACAGCGCCTCGAGTGCCTCGGACAGCTTCTTGACCGGTACCACTTCCATCCCTTCGATGGGGTGCTTGGGGGCATTGGCGTGCGGCACGATTGCACGACGAAAACCGTGCTTGGCCGCCTCCTGCAACCGCTCCTGGCCGGACGGCACCGGGCGAATTTCACCAGAAAGGCCCACTTCGCCAAAGACCACCAGATCCTTGGGCAGCGCCTGATCCCGGAAGCTGGAGACCATCGCCAGCAGCAGTGCCAAGTCCGCACTGGTCTCCTCGACCTTGACTCCGCCGACCACGTTGATGAAGACATCCTGATCCGCCATCTGCAACCCGCCGTGACGGTGCAGCACCGCCAGCAACATGGCGAGCCGGTTGTGATCCATCCCCACCGCTACCCTGCGCGGGTTGGAGAGCTGGGAGTAGTCCACCAGCGCCTGCAACTCCACCAGCAGCGGCCGGGTGCCCTCCCAGATAACCATGACGATGGAACCGGGCGCCTGCTCCTGCCCCCGGCTGAGGAAGATGGCGGAGGGGTTGCTCACCTCGCGCATCCCCTGCTCGGTCATGGCAAAAACCCCCAGCTCGTTGACCGCACCAAAGCGGTTCTTGTGAGAGCGCAGGGTACGAAAACGGGAGTCATGACCGCCATCGAGCAGCACAGAGCAGTCGATGCAGTGTTCCAACACCTTGGGGCCCGCAAGACTGCCATCCTTGGTCACATGGCCCACCATGAAGATGGCCACATGATTCTGCTTGGCGTAGCGGGTCAGCAACGCAGCCGCTTCGCGCACCTGTGAGACAGAACCGGGGGAGGATTGCACATCCGCCACATGCATCACCTGAATGGAGTCAATCACCATGATCTGCGGCTGCTCCTGCTGGGCAATCAGGCAGATCTGCTCGACGCTGGTCTCGGAAAGCATCCGCAGCTTGTCGGTGGGCAGCCCAAGGCGGTTGGCCCGCATCGCGACTTGCTGGAGCGACTCCTCGCCGGTGACATAGAGGGTTTTCATCCGCTCTGCGAGACCACACATGGTCTGCAGCAACAGGGTCGACTTGCCCGCCCCTGGGTTGCCGCCGATCAAAATGGCCGAGCCTGGCACCACACCGCCACCGAGCACCCGATCCAGCTCCTTGAAACCTGAGGTAAAACGGGGAATTTCGGTGGTGGCAATCTCTGCCAGTGTCTGTACCTGACTGCCGACCGCGCCGGCATAACCGGTGTAACGGGCACTCTTGCCTGCGGGGCTCACCGAGCCGAGGCGCACCTCGGTGATGGTATTCCACTCCTTGCACTCGCTGCATTGACCTTGCCAGCGTGTGAAGTCGGCACCACATTCGGAACAAACATAAGCAGTTTTATTTTTGGCCATTGATAACTCGGGGACAGGATGAATTCCTGCTTGATATACTTGTTTGCGACCGACAGATCAAACCCAGAATCGGAAAAGTGACTTTCCGTGGCAGGAACAAATGGATTCAGAACACCAGCAACATCTGATTGAACAACTCGTCCCCTTGCTGCGGGAGAAAGATTTCGAGGAGATCTTCAACCGCATGACTCAGGAGGAAAACAGCAACAGCCGTTTTCTGATCAAGATGGAGCTCAAGCGCAAGTGCTCCCCCTGCCGCAGGGTCATCGACATGCGCGATGAGCTGGAGGATGAGTGCCTGGTGCATGAGTTCGACGGCATCACTCACTTCATGCCCGCCGATGCGATTGCCCTGTTCCAGTCCCAGTGCTATCTCTACCGCGATATCTATACCCTCGGTGTCTACGAGGCGCTGCAACAGTGGCAAAAGCAGCACCACAACGCCCGTGTGGATGGTCAGCTGTCTCCCCCGGCCAGCCCCTTCCGGCAATATGATGTCAACACCATTGCCTTTGCCAGTTACTACGGCCGCCGTCAGGAGCGGATGCACTTCAGCTCGCCGGTGCTGATCAAGTTTCAGGACGGGGAGAAGCTGTTCGCCAAGAGTTCAGATCTCTCGCTGGGTGGCATGCGGGTCTCGGTTCCCTATCTGCCGAATTATCACACCGGCGCCCAGGTGGAGGTCTTCTTTACCGGACTGGAGCGGGACACCCCTAATCCGGTGCTGCACCAGCCGGTCGGCTATCAGATCCTTGGCGAAGAGAGCAAAGAAGGGAAATACTGGCTGCGGCTGGTGCGCTCCGGCGAACAGCCCGCCTTCGATGCCTTCCTCAGCGACTTTATCGATGCCAACAAGATCCGCTATCGGGTCAGCGTCGACTATCTGCTCTCCGCCGCCATCATCAAAGGGTATGAGCAGTTCTACCTGCCGCGGATGACCGGCATGCCGCTCTTCTTCGGCACCGGCGACAGCCCCAATCTCGAGATTGCCCTGCGTACGGAAAACAACCAGCACCTGCTGGAGTATTGGCGCGATGAGAAAAACCGCGATGCCCTCGCGGGGCTTTTCAGCGCAGAGCGGATGAAACGGCTCTGCCCGGCCCCCGGCACCACCACCGAGACCATCATCTACTGCTTTACCCACACTGTGCGCAGCCACATCTACTTCTTCTCCGCCACCACCGAGGAGCTACGCCAGAGTGGCCTCACCGCCCTCTTCTTCCAGGTGGGCTCACGCCGGCCCAGCTGGCGAGTCTACAAATTCACGCTGGAGGCGTGCGATCTTATCGAGGCAGATGTGGGGCAACTGCAGGGGCAGGACAACCCGCAGTTGCAAGATATCCTGCTGCTCGAGCGGCTCAAACAGATCGGCTATTGCGGCCTGCTGCAGGAGATCGGGCTGGAGTCCCAGCGGGAAGAGTTCCATCAGGAAGGGGTCAGCAACAACGCCAACGAGCTGCAACGCTTTGGTCACGAACAGGGGGTTGCCCCGTTCGAGATCGAAACCCTGCACTATGTTCAGCTGCGCAAAGAGTCGCGCTACATCCACAAGACCGCGGTCGCCATCCATCACAACGGCAAATCCTGGATCGGCTGGACCCGCGACATCTCGACTCACGGCCTGCAAATCGAGCTGGAAGATGCCTTTATCGGCGAGAAGAACGATGTGGTGACCATCGCCCTGCCCCGCTTGCAGGAGCTTTCCAAGAGCATGGATCTGCAGCGCCTCTCCTACCGGCTGGTCAGCCTCAACATGACCCGCACCGTGCTGCACCTCTGCATCGAAGGGGATTCGGATCGCCATACCGGCCGCCAGTTCTTCAGCCTGCTGATCGAGAGCAACCAGAACAAGCTCAAGGCGGCGCAGGAGCAGCGCCGCTATCGTGGGCTGGCGCGGGCACTGCGCAACATCTATACCCACCACCTGTTCAACTCGCCGGTCTACGTCAACAAGCTGAAAGGCGCGCCCAAACCGGCCTCCATTGGCAAGTCGCTGCAACCGCGCAGTCTGCAGCGGCTGCTGCAAGCCTGTGCCGAGCTGCCGGAGCAGGAGAACCTCTATCCGCTGTTTCAGGGGGAGCTGCTCAAGGAGCTGCTGATGAACCCGCTGCGCGCCATCGAGCGGGAGGACAAACCGAGAGAAGACGAGGTCTATATCGCCAGCATCCAGACCAAGGCTGGCCTGCCCATCTTCAGCAGCCGGCTGGCCAGCAGCTTTGCCAATGTCAAAGAGAAGCGTCAGTTCATCGAGCTGGCGCAGCAACAGGGGGAGTTCTACTCGGTGCTGGTCGGCATCTCCCGTACCGGACGGCCCGACACCAACTTCATCGCCAACGAGCTGGACTACATCGCCAAGTTCGCCATCCACAAGGCGCGCAAGCTGGAAGAGGAGCTCTGGAGCGTGGTGGGGGTGGGCGAACTGACCGATACCACCCAGGCCACCCTGTTCCGCTTTGGCATCACGCCGCCGCTGAACTGATGATCCGGAAACAGACAAAAATTAAACAGGGCGCTCGAGGCGCCCTGTTTTTTGTCATACCGCCAGCGGGTTGAGCAGCCAGTCGAGGATCTGGGGAAAGTGATCCTCCTGCGCCTGCGGGGCGGTCAGCATATTGATGTGGTCATAATCGAGGCGGTTGCCGTTGTCCCGCCCCAATCGGGTGTGACGAGTTGCCGACCCCATCTCGTCGCTGAAACGTCGCACATCGGTCGGGTGACCCAGCACCTTGTCCGCTTTGGCCGAGATCATCCAGAGCGGTGGCCAGTTGACCCGTGCCGCCGCCTCGTCATAGGCAAAACCGTCGTGAGGATCCTGCCAGGGGCCGCACTTGACCCAGGGGATGGTCTCCTGCAGATAGCGCAGCGGCTCGTCATCGGCACCAATCTTGAGATCCCGGGCGGCCAGAAAACCACGGCGACGTGCCAGCCAGGGGGCCAGCCGGTTCCAGATTAGATCCACCTTCAACCAGCGCTCGGGATTGTGCACCGACACACCGCGCTTGGTGCCAAAAAACAGCAGACTGGCCACCTGATCCGCCAGCTCGGGGAAGCGCACCAGGGTCGAGGCCATGATGACACCGCCCCAGGAGTGGGCCACCCAATGCACCTTGAAGCCATGATGGCGCTCGGCAATCCAGCGGTGCAGGGCGGGCAGATCCTCGGTGATCAGCTCATGCTGACCGTGCTCTGCCTTCTCGGCGATGGCAGGAGTGCTGAGCCCCCGCCCCCGCAAATCAGCCACATAGACCTGATAGCCGTGACGGGCCAGAAAGCAGGCCAGCCCCTTGCCAGATTCGGTATAGAAAATCCGCCCGTTCTCGATGGCGCCATGCACCATCAGGATCGGCTCTCCATGCACGGCGACCCGGGGTTTGATGTGGCGCACATGCAATTGATGGCCACCACAGGGGATAAACAGAGACTGCTGCAACAATTCCATTTTTATTGGTTTCCTCCTTGAAACACTGTCAGCGCTGGTCCCAACGTTGCTCGCTGCAGGCCCGCGCCGCCAGCAGGCAGATCACCCCCTCCAGATCATGATGATTGAGGGTCGCGGCAGCCTGCGCCCGCACCAGCGGCTTGGCGTGAATGGCAATGCCAAGACCCGCCACCGCCATCATTTTGAGATCGTTGGCACCATCGCCGATGGCCACGGTCTGGGCGGGCGCAATGGCATACTCGGCCGCCAGCTGCTGCAGTACTTCGGCTTTGACGCCTGCATCGACGATGCGCCCGCTCACCTTGCCGGTCAGCTGGCCCCCCTCCACCGCCAGCTCGTTGGCGAAGATGGCATCCAGCCCCAGCTCCCGCTGCAACTGGCCGGCAAAGCGGGTAAAACCGCCGGAAGCGATGGCAACACGCCAACCCGCCTGTTTGAGGGTATCGACCATCAGCTGCAAGCTCGGCATCCAGGGCATCCATGCCGCCACCTCATCGAGGATGGCGACAGGCGCCCCCTCAAGCAGCGCCACCCGATTGCGCAGACTGTCGGCAAACTCCAGCTTGCCCTGCATGGCGGCCGCGGTCACCGCCGCAACCTGATCGCCAACCCCCGCCAGCCGCGCTATCTCGTCGATGCACTCGATGCGGATCGCGGTGGAGTCCATATCCATCACCAGCAGGCCGGGCTCGTTCAGGGTCGGTAGCGCGGGCAGATGGCAGAGATCGATCTCCCACTCACCGCTCTTGAGCTCGGCCACCAGCTCGGAAGAGAAGCGATCGCAGCCAAGCAGCAACAACGGCACGCCCGCCACCTCGGTGGGAGGATAGAGGGTAGTCGCCAACCCCTGTGCAGCCAACAAAGGTGACAGACACGCCAGATGGGATGCGCCCAGCCCCTTGCCAAACAGCACCAACCAGCCGCCAGCCTGCGGAGTCTCTGTCGGTTGCAACGCATCTGCGTGGAGCTGCCAACAGGGTGAGCCGGACAACAACGCGGGCCAATCGGATAACAGAGGGGGGAGCCGGGACAACAACATAAGGGATACGCCTTCCTTGGTGATCAGAGGGTTAACAATGCTGGCCCAGAGTAGCGTATTGCTTTTTGTACAGGCAAGCGCCAAGATCCCGCCACTCCTTGTTACCAGAGGTCTCACGCTTGCAGCGTCATCTTCCCATCAAACGTGTTCTCAGCCTGGGTGCCGGTATCCTGCTCGGATGCTGGGTGCTCGGTGTGCTTATCCATATGCAGGGTGAAAGCCAGGCCTCGCTGCACAGCGAAGCGCGCAACCGGGCGCAGGCGCTGGTCGCCTATGCCGCCCGAGACATGAAACGCTGGATCAAGGAGGAGAAGAGCAGCGAGCTGGAGCGGCTGGCGCGGGATCTGGCGGCGGAGCCGGAGATCCTCGATGCCACCCTCTACGATGGACGCGGTATTCCCCTCGCCCAGTCTGAGCAGGCGGTGCCGCTGGAGAGCCTGCTGCCCATCGGCAGCGATAACAAGTCACTGCCGGAGCAGGGCAAGGGGCGGATCCAGTTCGTGCAGGAGATCCGGGATGGCGAGCAGACCATCGGCTTCCTGCGCATCACCCTGGAAGAGCAGCAGATGCTGGCAGACAAGGACACCCGGCTCAAGGTGGTGCAGGAGAAACAGCGGCTGATGCTGCTGGTCGCCCTGCTGGCCGGGGTGCTCATCTCCTACGGCGTGCGCCGTAACTACATGCGGGTGCGCAAGCACAAGAAAAAGAGTACGCCCCCCTCGCCACCTCCGGAAAATTGATGGCGCAACCAGAGAGCAGATACAAAAACGGCGGCCAAAAGGCCGCCGTTTCTTATTCGCAAGGGAATTACTTGTCGCCCAGCAGGACGGAATCCAGTGCGATTTCGATCATGTCGTTGAAGGTCAGCTGACGCTCTTCAGAGGTGGTCTGCTCACCGGTACGGATATGGTCGGAGACGGTGCAAATAGTCAGAGCCTTGGCACCGTACTCTGCAGCCACGCCGTAGATACCGGCAGCTTCCATCTCGACACCCAGGATGCCGTATTTTTCCATGACGTCGAACATGGAGGGGTCCGGGGTGTAGAACAGGTCGGCGGAGAAGATGTTACCGACGCGCACGGCAACGCCCTTGTTCTTGGCGGCCTGCACGGCATTGGCAACCAGGTCGAAGTCGGCGATGGCAGCGAAGTCGTGATCCTTGAAGCGCAGACGGTTTACTTTGGAATCGGTGCAGGCACCCATACCGATTACCACGTCACGCAGTTTCACATCTTCACGCACAGCGCCACAGGAGCCCACGCGGATCAGGGTCTTCACACCGTAATCGGTGATCAGCTCTTTTGCGTAGATGGAGCAGGAGGGGATACCCATGCCGTGGCCCATGACGGAGATACGACGGCCCTTGTAGGTACCGGTAAAGCCGAACATGTTGCGCACGTCGCAGATCTGCTCAACGTTCTCCAGGAAAGTTTCAGCGATGTACTTGGCGCGCAGGGGGTCGCCCGGCATCAGCACGGTATCAGCAAAGGCGCCATCTTTCGCATTGATATGAGGAGTTGCCATTCTCTTGATTCCTTCACACTAGGTTGAGTTTTATTGTTTTATAAATTGCCCGCCGCCGAAGTGGCGGGCGGGTAAATTACAGGAAGCTGGTACCGTACGCCAGTTTCGGCAGGCCATGGTAAGCCGCGATGCTCTGGCCGATATCGGCAAAGGTCTCGCGACGACCGACGGAGCCGGCCTTGACCGGCTTGCCGAAGAACAGCACCGGAATGTATTCGCGGGTGTGGTCGGTGCCACCCCAGGTCGGGTCGCAGCCGTGGTCGGCAGTCAGCACCACCACGTCGCCATCTTGCAGCAGCTCAAACAGCTCCGGCAGGCGGGAATCGAAATACTCCAGCGCACCGGCATAACCGGCAACATCACGGCGGTGGCCGTAGGAGGAGTCGAAGTCCACAAAGTTGGTGAAGACGATGGTGTTGTCACCGGCCGCTTTCACCTCTTCCAGCGTGCGATCCCACAGCTCGGTCAGACCGGTCCCTTTCACCTGCTTGGTGATGCCCTGCTGGGCATAGATGTCGGCGATCTTGCCGATGGAGACCACCTGACCACCCGCATCTTTCATGTAATCCAGCACGGTCGGCGCCGGCGGCAGCACTGAGTAGTCGTGACGGTTGCCGGTACGCTTGAAGTTGCCCTTGCCACTGCCCACGAACGGACGCGCAATCACGCGGCCGATGTTGTAGGGCTCCAGCAGCTCGCGCACGATGTGGCACAGCTCATAGAGCTTCTCGAGGCCGTAGGTCTCTTCGTGGCAGGCAATCTGGAACACGGAGTCGGCAGAGGTGTAGAGGATCGGCTTGCCGGTGCGCATGTGCTCTTCGCCCAGATCGTCCAGCACCTGGGTACCGGAAGCGTGGCAGTTACCGAGATAACCCGGCAGACCGGCCTTCTCGACGATGGCGTCCAGCAGCTCCTGCGGGAAGCTGTTGTGGTGATCCTTGAAGTAGCCCCACTCGAACAGTACGGGCACACCGGCGATCTCCCAGTGACCGGACGGGGTATCCTTGCCGGAGGAGAGCTCCTGAGCAAAGCCGTAAGCACCGACCACCTCGATATCTTTCTTCAGCCCTTCCGGGAAGTAGCCGGAGGCCTGCTCGCAGGCGTGGCCCAGACCCAGCTTGTTGAGGTTCGGCAGATTGAGGGCGCCACGGCCTTCAATTTCACCTGCCGCACACGCCTTGGCGATATGGCCAAGGGTGTTGGCGCCCACATCTCCGAACTTGTCGGCGTCGGCAGCAGCGCCAATACCGAAAGAGTCCATCATCAGAATAAAGGTACGTTTCATGGGTCTTCCCCTTGTTACAAATCGGCCAGGGTGATACGGCGGTACACTTCAGGCAGTGCCTCCGGCCGCTCGCCACCAATCCGGACAGCCGCCTGCACCATGCTGGCAGCCTGAGCATATTGCTCTTCAGTCTGAGCGTGGATCATCGCGATCGGCTTGTCAGCATCAACGCTTTGACCCAGGCGGATAAAGTCGGTCAGACCGACTGCATAATCAAGTTTGTCACCGGCAGCGCGGCGACCACCGCCCATCGCCACCACGGCCAGCCCCAGCTCGCGGGTATCCATGGCGGTCACGAAGCCGCTGTTGGCCGCGAAGACCGGGCGCACGATGGCGGCTTTGGGCAGGTAAGCGTCGTAACGCTCCATAAAATCGGCCGGGCCACCGAGACCAGTCACCATGCGACCGAAGATCTCGGCCGCCTTGCCGTTATCCAACACCGCCTGCAGCTTGGCACGGGCATCGCGCTCGTCGCTGGCAAGACCGGCGGAGATCAGCATCTCGGCACACAGCGCCATGGTCACTTCGTGGATCCGCGGGTTGCGATATTCACCGGTCAGGTAGCGCACAGCTTCTCGCACTTCCACCGCGTTACCGGCGCTGGAGGCCAGCACCTGGTTCATATCGGTCAAGAGCGCAGAGGTGCGGCAACCGGCACCGTTGGCCACGGCCACAATGCTCTTGGCCAGCTCTTCAGACGCTTCGAAGGTCGGCATAAAGGCGCCGGAGCCCACTTTCACATCCATCACCAGCGCTTCCAGCCCGGAGGCAAGCTTCTTGGAGAGAATGGAGCCGGTGATCATGGCGATGGATTCGACGGTGGCAGTGATGTCACGTACTGCATAGATACGCTTGTCAGCCGGGGCGAGATCGCCGGTCTGACCGATGATGGCGACCCCCGCCTCTTTCACCACTTTCAGGAAATGATCGTTGTCGACCGAGGTCTGGTAGCCGGGAATGGCGTCCAGTTTGTCGAGGGTGCCGCCGGTGTGGCCCAGACCACGGCCGGAGATCATCGGCACGAAACCGCCGCAGGCAGCGACCATCGGGCCAAGCATCAGGGAGACAACATCACCCACCCCGCCGGTGGAGTGCTTGTCGACAATCGGGCCACCCAGATTGAGGTGATCCCAGGTCAATACCATGCCGGAGTCGCGCATGGCGCAGGTCAGGGCAACCCGCTCATCCATGGTCATGTCTTTGAAGTAGACCGCCATCGCCAGCGCGGCAATCTGCCCCTCACCGATGGTGTTGTTGGTAATGCCCTGAACGAAGAATTGAATTTCTTGGGTACTGAGCGCTTCACCGTTGCGCTTCTTGCGAATAATTTCTTGAGGCAAAAACATCTTTCATTCCCTCCGCCATTGCTGGCGTTACACAAGCCTGAATCCTTGCCCACACACCGCATGGTGGGGGCTAACAGGGCGGACAGCCGTCCGCCCTCTCATCAACCTATTAGTAACCGCTGGTGTTGGCCGGCTTGTCGCCATGCCCCAGAGTGGCCAGCAGACTGGCCAGCAGGCTGGATGCACCAAAGCGGAAGGTACGGGCGGATACCCAGTCGTTGCCGAGGATCTCTTCGGCCATGGCCAGGTACTGACCGGCAACGGTTGCATCTTTCACGCCACCAGCTGGCTTGAAGCCGACTTTCGGATTCTTGGCCTTGATCACTTCCATCATGATGCGGGCAGCGATCGGGGTCGCATTGACCGGCACCTTGCCGGTGGAGGTCTTGATGAAGTCGGCACCGGCATCGATACAGATCTCGGAAGCGCGACGGATCAGCGCCTCTTCTTTCAGCTCGCCGGTTTCGATGATCACTTTCAGCAGCACGTTGGCACCGCAGGCCTCTTTACAGGCTTTGACCAGATCAAAACCGATCTGTTCATTACCAGCCATGAAGGCGCGGTACGGGAACACCACGTCCACTTCGTCAGCACCGTAGGCGACTGCGGCACGGGTTTCGGCTACGGCGATCTCGATGTCGTCGTTGCCGTGCGGGAAGTTGGTCACGGTCGCAATGCGTACGTCGGCAGCGCCGATCTCACGCAGGGTCTTGCGAGCGATAGGGATAAAACGGGGGTAGATGCAGACAGCGGCGGTCAGGCCAGCCGGTGACTTGGCCTTATGGCACAGGTCGATCACCTTCTGATCGGTGTCGTCATCGTTCAGGGTGGTCAGGTCCATCAGGTTCAGGGCGCGCTGAGCGGCCACTTTCAGATCAGTCATTCTGTTCTCCAAAGTCTCGATTTAATCCAGATAACCGGGCACCACCATACCATCCAGTGATGGATGCACAGGCAGTAATCCCCAGCTATACGGGAATGGAATTACAGTGCGAAGGCACCGGCACTATCGGGATGTTATTCAACCCCCCCAGCAGGCACTGCGACTGTAAATAAGGCAAGAGCCCTGTCACTTTCTTACAAAAGTGCGGACTTGGTTCCATGAAGACTTGAGAAAGGCCGACAACATCTGACCCGACTTCCCAATCAATTCCATTTGACCGCCAACACCCGATTTCATCGAGTATTAGTCATTGCCAGCACCCTGCTGGCAACGCCTATTTCAGCCGAGATACCCCCTGTTTGCAAGCCGGATTTGCCAATTTCAGAGGTACCTCACATCTGGCAAATCCAGGTCTAAAAAAGCCTTACGAAAAGAAACGAGTCAGGATCCAGGAGTAGGCCAATCCCCCCAGATAGACCCCGACGATCCCCATTACCCCGGATAAAACGGGAGGTGCCGGGATCGGCAATTTGAGGAAAGAAAACAACAAACCAACTATAAAGCCGGCCACCATCGCCAGTAGCACTTCATTCATATAACCTCCGATTTGACTCATTTTATTATTAGTTTAGATAGGAAAACGGTTGTCACCGCTCCATACGCGAACGCCACGGCAGATGCCGTGGCGTTCGTGTTTATACCCTGTCAGTCAGGCGGCGATTACATGCCGGACAGTGCCAGGAAGAAGCCTGCGATAGTGGCAGACATCAGGTTGGACAGAGAGCCAGCCAGTACGGCTTTCAGACCAAAGCGTGCAATGGTGCCGCGGCGGTTCGGTGCCATGGACCCCAGACCACCCAGCAGGATGGCAACAGAGGAGAGGTTGGCAAAACCACACAGCGCGAAGGAGATGATCGCCTTGGTGTGATCGGACATGGCCACACCGTTGATCAGCACTTCGTCTTTCAGGTACGGAGCGAAGTTCAGGTAAGCCACGAACTCGTTCACTACCAGCTTCTGACCGATGAAGGAACCGGCAACCACTGCTTCATTCCAAGGCACACCGATCAGGAAGGCCAGCGGGGAGAAGATCCAGCCCAGCAGCAGTTCCAGAGAGAGTTGCGGATAACCGAACCAGCCACCCACACCGGAGAAGATGCCGTTGATCATGGCGATCAGACCGATGAAGGCCAGCAGCATGGCGCCGACGTTCAGGGCCAGTTGCATACCGGCAGAAGCGCCAGCAGCAGCAGCGTCAATGACGTTGGCAGGCTTGTCATCCAGCTCGGCATCGGCAGAGCTTTCGTCGTAGTTCGGGGTCTCGGTTTCGGGAACCAGCAGTTTGGCGAACAGCAGACCACCCGGTGCAGCCATGAAGGAGGCAGCAATCAGGTACTCCATCTTCACGCCCATGGAGGCGTAACCGGCCAGTACGGAACCGGCAACGGAAGCCAGACCACCACACATGACGGCGAACAGCTCGGAGTCAGTCATCTTGGAGATGTAGGGACGAACCACCAGCGGCGCTTCGGTCTGACCGACGAAGATGTTGGCAGTTGCGGAGAGGGATTCGGTGCGGGAAGTACCCAGTACTTTCTGCAGGCCGCCGCCCAGCAACTTGATGACCATCTGCATGATGCCCAGGTAGTAGAGCACTGCAATCAGGGAAGAGAAGAAGATGATGACCGGCAGAACACGGAAGGCAAAGACAAAGCCGCCGCCACCGAACACTTCAAACATCTTGTTGCTGACCAGACCGCCAAACAGGAAGTCGATCCCGTTCTGGCCGTAGCTGATCACGCTGGATACCGCGTCGGACACGCCGACCAGGATATCGCGACCAACCGGAACATAGAGAACAAACGCCCCCAGACCGGCTTGAATTGCGAACGCACCGACAACGGTACGGACGTTGATTGCCTTGCGATTGCTGGAGAACAGCACCGCGATAAGGACGAGCGTCGCCATCCCTACCAGACCCATGAACAAATTCATTATTATCTTCCTCTAGTAGCACCTGGCTTGTTAGCGAGTTGTTATAAAACCCAACTAATCAAGGGGAGCGCATTATACTAATTAAAGTCCGATAAAATAGAATGCTGGTCACATTTTATCGTTATCAAAATGTCCAAGTGTCACAAAATTAGACAGCAAACGATTTTTACGCTCATTTTTTTTCCTGACAACTAAATCAGGTGTTGCGGATTTGTTTCATGGCTATTGGTCGTGATGGAAAATATGCCGGGCAGTTTCAAATAACACCTTGGTAACATCCACCGATGATTCCTCCCGCAAGGTCATCAATATTTCCGCTATTTTCGGCAGCGCTTCCGGGGTATTCCGGGTGCCTTGCTCACCTTGTAAGGGCATATCGGGCGAATCGGTTTCCAGCACCAGGGCCTCGAGCGGCATGGCCCGAAATACCTCTCGCGTCTTGTTCGCCCGTTCAAAACTGATTACCCCGCCCACCCCGAGTCGAAAGTCCAGTTGCCAGAAGGCCTCCGCCTGCTGCAACGAACCGCTGAAAGCATGGATCACCCCGCCACGAGGCGGCTTGAAGCAGCGCAACAGCTTGGCCACAGTGTCATTGGCGCGCACCGAGTGGATCATCAGGGGGAGCCCGGCATCTGCAGCCAGCCGGATCTGAGCCTCAAACAGCGCAAGCTGCCCCTCCTGCGGCACGTGAGAACGGAGGTCCAGCCCACACTCGCCTATGGCCACCAGCCCGGCAGGCTGGCTCATTACCAGCGTTCGCAGCCGCTCCATCACCCCCTCCCGCTGTTCACCGGCATACCAGGGATGAATGCCCAGACCGTAAAAGAGGCCGTCATGTTGCTCTGCCAGTGCCATCACACGAGTCCAGTTATCTTCTGCGATGGCAGGAATGATATACTCCGTCACCCCCAATGCCCGACAACGGGCCAGCAGCGCCTCCCTGTCCTGGTCGAACACCGGAAAGTCGAGATGGCAATGGGTATCTATCAGCTGCATATCACTCACACCTGTTTGCGGTATTTAATGGGTCATTGAACATGATGAACAACAGAAACAACGGCTTTACCCTGATTGAACTGGTGCTGGTGATCATAGTGCTGGGGATCCTGGCCGTCACCACCCTGCCCCGCTTTATCAATATCAAGGATGATGCCCTGAAAAGCACGGTCTCGGCGACCGCTGGCAGCTTTGCCAGTGCAGTTCAGCTGGCTCATGCTGGCTGGGCGGTGACAGTGCAGGGACAAGACCTCGCACTGTATAACTTCAGTGGGATGGGCAATAAAGATTTGGATATCAACCACTACGGCTGGCCTGTGGGGACAAAAGAGGATCAGGGTAATCAAGGTGTTGATATTGTTTTCCCCGGAGGCACAAGTGACCAGATATCGGTCAGTAGCCCGGATGACTGCAAACTACTTTTCACTGGATTACTTGATACCAATCAAACCGTTCCTGACCTAGCAGACAAAAATACGGACACAGACTACACCTCTGAGATCATTGCTGCAGATGACCAAATTGACGGGGGGCTACGTCACGATAACTGCCGTTATATTCTTCGCGATTCTATCGGCCGCTTCCCGGATCACCCCAACGGCCTCGGCTTCGAGTACAACAGCGTTACCGGTGCCGTGACCCGCAATTTTGATTGAGCTCAGCCTCTTCTGCGCAAGCTCGCTCTTTGCTTGAATCATCATCATAACGAACCGGCGTACAGCAGCGCCGGTTCTCCTGAGTGAGCCCCCACTCCTCGCACCACGCGTCGTAACGGGCCAGCCAACGTAGCAATACGCCTTTCATCGTCACACCTCCGCCAACAGGTTCAGGTCAAAAAACCATCCTAATCAGTGTCGACAAGGTGAGCAAGTCATCCCCATTATTGCCATCGGACGAGATAAAAAAGAGCCGATCAGCATGGCTGATCGGCTCTTTTATGATGACTCGCAGAGCAGAATGCTCATCGCCTCACAGGCTTTTCAGCTTCTCTTCCGGCAGCGCCAGCTCGTCATTGCGGTTGACGCCGATGCCGCGCTCCAGCACGTGGCGGGCGATGGCATGGGCCTCTTCCAACGAGTGCATGCTGTAAGTGCCGCACTGGTATTCGTTCAGTTCGGGGATCTTGCCCTGCTCCTGCACAGTCAGCACATCGCTCATGGCAGCTTGCCAGGCGGCACCGACACGGGCCTCGTCCGGCGCACCGATCAGGCTCATGTAGAAGCCGGTACGGCAACCCATGGGAGAGATGTCGATGATCTCCACCCCGTTGCCGTTCAGGTGGTCACGCATGAACCCAGCGAACAGGTGCTCCAGCGTATGGATGCCGCGCTCGGAGAGGATCTCTTTGTTCGGTACGCAGAAACGCAGGTCGAACACGGTAATGGTATCTTTGTTCGGGGTCTGCATGGTTTTGGCCACACGCACCGCTGGCGCTTCCATACGGGTGTGGTCAACGGTAAAACTGTCCAATAACGGCATTTCTGACTCCTGATTGGGTTACCAGAACCAGCCCCCGCGGGAGAGCTGATCCTTGCATTGTCGATACTGGGCGCCGTAGCGCTGGGCACGAGCCTCTACCTTGCGGGATGTCTTCATCAGCCATCCCTTGCTACGGTAGCTGCCACGCCGGTAGCCACCCCACCCTTCGTGATAATTGAGATACTGGCCATAGGCATCCCACTTGGAGGTACCATTGAGCCGCTGAGCCTTGTTAGTGTACCAGCCCATGAAATCGATGGCGTCGGCAAAGTCATCGCGATCGCTCCAGCTATTGCCGGTCTCTCGCTGGTAATCAGCCCAGGTCTCGTCTTTCACCTGGGCATAGCCATAAGCCGAACTGGCCCGCCCAGTCGGAATAAAGAGGAAATACTCCATCGGCGGCTGGGCATCGTGTACGAAGGAGGACTCTTGATACATCATGGCCATCACCACATGGATCGGCGTCCCCCACTTCTCGTTCATCTTGAGCGCCGCCTTGTGCCACTCCGGTTTCTCGCGAAAGATCTGGCACAGGTTTTCCGGCTCGGCCGGTGGACGGGTACTACAGGCGGTAAGAAGAGTCAGCAGACCAGCTGCCGCCACGAGGCGTTTCCGGGACATCAGAGCAGAATTTGTTTTGCTCTCCTGAACATAACGAGGCAAAAACAACATCAGATAGCGTCTTCGTTCTCTTCGCCAGTACGGATACGGATAACACGCTCCACCTCGCAAACGAAGATCTTGCCATCACCAATCTTGCCGGTGCGGGCGGTGTTCTGGATCGCTTCCAGACAGGCATCGAGATCCTCGTCCTGCACTACCAGCTCCACCTTCACTTTCGGCAGGAAGTCGACCATATACTCGGCACCGCGATAGAGCTCGGTGTGCCCCTTCTGGCGGCCGAAGCCTTTGACTTCGGATACGGTCATACCGTTGATGCCGATCTCGGCCAGGGCCTCGCGCACATCGTCCAGCTTGAACGGTTTGATGATGGCTTCAATCTTCTTCATGGTGACTCCTTACCAGTTCTGTTTGCCGAACCCGGATGTAATGGGGTAACGGCGATCCTTACCAAAGTTGCGGGCCGTGATGCGGGGCCCGACCGCCGCCTGACGGCGCTTGTATTCGTTGAGATCCACCAGCCGGATCACCTTGCGCACCACCGCTTCCTCGAAGCCCTCCGCCACCATGTCGGCCACAGAGGCATCTTCTTCCACGTAGCGCTTGAGGATGGCATCCAGGATGTCATAGGGCGGCAGGCTGTCCTGATCCACCTGATCTGGTGCCAATTCTGCCGAAGGGGGACGGTCAATGACCCGCTGCGGAATCACATAATCGACGGAATTGCGGTATTCGCACAATTTGAAGACCAGCGTCTTGGGCACATCTTTCAGCACGTCGAAACCGCCAGCCATGTCGCCGTACAGAGTGGCATAGCCGACCGCCATCTCGCTCTTGTTACCGGTGGTCAGCACGATGCGACGACGCTTGTTGGAGAGCGCCATCAACAGCACGCCGCGGCAGCGGGCCTGCAGGTTCTCTTCGGTAGTGTCGCGAGCAGTGCCCTCAAACAGCGGCGCCAGTTGGGCCATAAAGCCTTCGAACATAGGTTCAATGGAAATGATGTTGAATTCCACCCCTATCCGCTCGGCCTGCTCCTTGGCATCCTCCACGCTCATCTGGGCGGTGTAGCGGAACGGCATCATCACCGCCTGCACCTTGTCGGCGCCGATGGCATCGGCCGCGATGGCCAGAGTCAGTGCCGAATCGATGCCGCCGGAGAGGCCCAGCACGGCGCCGTGGAAGCCGTTCTTGGTGACATAGTCGCGCACCGCCAGCACCAGCGCCTGATAGGTCTCGGCCAAGGGTTCCAGCGGCGCGGCGGGTTCCCGCTCTTTCACCGGCTGGCCATCGGCAAAGCACACCAGCGCCAGCTCTTCGGCAAACGGAGCCAGCTTGTGGGTCAGCTCGCCCTGGCTGTTGAACACCTTGGAGCAGCCGTCGAAGATCAGCTCGTCCTGACCACATACCTGATTGAGGTAGACCAGCGGCAGACCCGTCTGATCGCAGCGCTCGGCCATCAGCTCGCGGCGGATCCAGGGTTTTTCCTGATCGTAAGGCGAGGCATTGATAGTGAGTAGCAGCTCGGCCCCCGCAGCCTTGGCGGCCAGCGCAGGCCCCGGCTGCCACAAATCTTCGCAGATGAGCAGCCCCAGTTGGTGACCACGGAACGGCACCACGCAGGTCTCGGTCGCCGCGGTGAAGTAGCGCTTCTCGTCAAATACCCCGTAGTTGGGCAAGTCCTGCTTGAAGTAACGGGCAATCAGCTTGCCCTGCTCATACAGTGAAGCCGCGTTGTAGAGCGCCTCCCCTTCACGCCAAGGATGCCCCACCAAAATGGCACAGTTGCCCTGCCATTCGGCAACACGAGCCAACGCGGCTTCGACCCGCATCATCAGATCGGCGCGCAGCAGCAGATCTTCCGGTGGATAGCCGGTCAGGGCCAGCTCGGAGCAGACCAGCAGATCGGCACCTTGCTGTTCGGCTTGAGCTGCCGCAGCGAGCACTTTGTCAGTGTTATCTTCGATGGCGCCTACCGTCAGATTCAACTGGGCAAGCATCAGAGAGAGGGCTTTTGCCATGGCGATGCATCTTGAATTCGAAAATGATGGGGAATGATAAAGAAAAGGGGGGCAATCTGCCAGTTCAAGACGGGCGTAACCGTGTGACAGCAACCAGCGGGAAGGATAAGCTGTAAGCAGTCATGGAACGACAGGCCTTCGCAGATATGAAAAACGCCGGATTTACCCTGATGGAGTTGATGATAGCCATTGCGCTGGGCGTCATTCTCTTGGGGATTGGTATTCCTTCCCTCTCTAACCTGCTTGGCAGCAATAATTTGGCGACCCAGGAAAAAAGCCTTCTCAACCACTTAAACTATGCCAGACAACAGGCTATCTCCAACCAGCAAACGGTTACTCTCTGCCTGACCACTATCAATAATTCTGTAGAAGAGTGCGTTACTGCCAATCAAAATGGAGCGACCCGGCAGATCGCTTTTATCGATACTAATAGCGATCAGAAGCTCAATGGCAGCGAAACAACTCTGACGGCAAGTCCCGAGTTTCCTGCAGAACTGGCCATTTCTGCAGATGCACAGGCGCTGCGCTTCACCCCAGATGGCACCATTACGTCTGACAGCGAGGTCACCTTTTCACTCTGTGTAAGCGGCGAAAAGGGCGTTCAGATTGAAGTTATGCCTGCCGGGCGTGCCCATAGCCAGGCAAGTGGTGCTGTATGTCCATGACCTGCGTTAACTACCGCGAAACACACACGAGCACAAAAGGATCCATTTCAATCCAGTAGCTATGCTTAGAGTCTCCTTTGAACAAGGACTCATACGCTATGGCACGAAATGGATTTACCCTGCTTGAGTTTTTAATATCTGCAAGCCTGACAACCATCCTGCTGACCTTGGGACTGCCGTCATTGGCAAATCTGCTGATATCTACCGACAGCGACATCTACACAAGAAACCTGCAGGACCACCTGATCTTCGGCCAACGGCAAGCCATCACACAGCAGCAACCCGTCACAGCATGTCTTGCCATGCCTGTCAGAAACTCCACAAAAGAAGGCTGTGTACTCGCAAATCAAACCGGCGCCCAGCGCATGCTTGTCTTTATCGACACCAATCAGGATCGCCAATTCGATATTGCAAGTGGCGATATCTTGTTATCAGCAACAGAACCCTTTCTTGAAAAACATACCGTGACGGCCAATCGACAATTTGTGCGATTTAGTCCAGATGGCACTGCGATTGGCACCAACATGACACTCCGGTTTTGTATCGACCAAGTACCCCGAGTCGATATCATCGTTTCCCCATCTGGCAGAAGCAGAAGCGAAAAAAAGGGGCTGAGTTGTTCCTAGCCCCTTTACCCTACTCAATAACCAACGTTATCTGGGTTGGATTTCATCTTGTTTTTTTGCATCAGCCAGCGAAAAGGTGGCCGCCAAAGGAACGCACTCGATTACCTCTGTGACAAGATGCACCACCCCATCAATCTCATAACCTTTCTGTTTCAATACCCTGACCAGATTTGCCTTGCTCGTATCAGCAACCGGTTGCTGCAACACCATCTGCACGCCACCTTCCAGAGTGACATAACATTTCATGTCTTCCGTTTTAGCATGAACCAACAAGGGCAAGCCCACACACCAGAGCAGCATGCGTTTCATCCCTGTTCTCCTTCATAGAGATAGATTTTCTTGGGAGACATATCCATTTTTGCCTCTTCCGCACCTTGTGAGCATTCTCCTTCACCGGTACAGCGCTCAGGCTCTCCCTTCCCATCATCTTTGAGGATGACCTCCTTGCCCGGAGCACCACCTATAATCCTGATCCGGCCATCATCCCCACCATGAATAACCAGATCATCAGCAACCTTATTTTGCACCTCTACGTAACGCTGAATAACTTCCTGATTGTTGCTATCCAGTACATATTTGAAAGAAGTGCCATAGTGCATATCAATCATATATTGGCGCATGGCACCGATCGATTGAATCGTACATTGTTGGAAGTCCTGTACCTGAGGCAAAAAGGAGGTGAAATAGAGCTTGCCTTGCAACACCAAACCAGCCCCCATTGATTTTTCACCGCTTTCATTGAGCCAGAATTTCCATCCCAACTTGCTGGTCAACGCCTTGGTGGTGTTTACAATCTGCTCTTCATTCAAACCCGTAAAGGGATCGCTGGTCACATCGTAGAGATCGTTCAGTGTGATACTTGATGGCACCGCTGGTTCAGACGTTGCCCCAAACAAGGTTGGATTAACATTGTAGTCACGTAGCATCACATACACATTTTGGGTTGTCGCCTCTGAGGAGGGGCGGTTTCTATCACCACTGCCTATCAACACGGCATCAAACGGACGCTCACTGTAAAGATAATTTGTACCATCATACTTCCAACCTTTATTGATGGTGCGCACCAAGACCGGTTGAGTAAAGAAGCGGCGATCATCTTCCAGCTTCTTGGCAGTTCCACTTAAATGTGCATTTCCCAAACTGGCAAACTTGATGGCCGTCCATTTGGCCTTATCTGTTCCTTTCAAATCGATACGCCAGATCTGGCCGCCGGTATCTCCTGCATAGATTCGGTCTGAAATACCATCTCCATCACTGTCTAGCACGGAGACAGAACCGGGCATGCTATAGACCATATCTGACACTTGCTTGTTCTTCTCACTATTGTCATCCGGGGTGAAGCTGAATAACAGAGCTCCAGTTTCCGCATCAACAATATAGATCCCTAACCCCTCACTATCTGCTGCTCCTTGGCCCAAGTAGCTTTTTGCCTGATCATACCCACCAGAGAAAATCAAGACTGGCTTATAGATCTTTTTATCACTGACCACAGTGAAATGACTTGGAATAAATGCTACCTCGGGAATAGACCAAGTTTCACCAAGCTTACCAAAACCAGCGCTATTTTTATCCAGTCGCCACATAAGCGTGGGAGAATCGGGATTTGATATATTTAAGGCATAATAGGCCTTGCCACCACCGCGTAGCCCGGTAAATAACCACACCTTGTCACCTTGTGCTGATTGTATATGGCCATCTTTTACTTTCTCATTAACCAGTACAGTGGGTGATGAATCTACACCATATAGATGAGCCGATGAATCCAGATTTTCTCGCAGCGCTTTCTGATTCGTGATAAATTGATAAGGCATAACGGCCCAGCTTTCATCAACCGTGGTGACGCTGTCTTTAAACATATGCAAGAAGCCGGCATTACTTCCCATCACAATGCGCAAGTCAGGTGTACATGTAGTCTGTCCTGTCGACTTTGTACAACCGTAGTTGATCACTAATGGCCGTGAATGCAACGGGTCACCAAGAATATGCTCCCGATTATCTGTTCTATCACCATCCTGATTCTCATCAAACGCATCAATCCCCTTGGTCCAATTAAGCAGGTCATCCATGCTATCAGCACTATCAAGCTTCATGACAGTGCGTAGCTGCATCGCCCCGCCAGCCATGCCCTCAAGAGCAGACTTGCTAAAGGGAGTTAATGTATTAGTGGAAGGGGGAATAATATAAAGATTGCGATTGGTTTTAGCAGCCAGCATTTCTTGTACCCCACCCTCGGCAACCTTGTTACCATCACTGGTGGATGACCAATAGGTTCTTGCTGACTCAAGAATTGTTCCATCACTGGATATCGCAGGTAAGCCACTCTGATCGACTACATAACCCTTATCTGGATTAAGAACCAGCTTTTTAAGATTGCCCTTCCATCGTGGACCAGAACCAGGCTCAAACATTGCGTAATAAATATTATTCAGACTGCGAGTACGGTCAAAGTTATTAGTGGCAATGGCGGGAGAGACCAACGAGGTATTCATTTTCAAGATAGCTAGTAATGATGATTTTAATGCTTCGTTAAGTTGGGTTGCATCGGTTGCTGGATAGTATTTACCCCCACCACGACGAGCAGTCTCTGCCAATAATGCACCGGCCCCCTTAATTGCTTCATCTCCAAAACCCACGGTGAATGTTGTGACTGTTTGTTTGCCAATAGCCGAGGTGTTTACATCATTGTTTTTCATATATCCGGCAAGTGCAGCAAGATAGTTTTTTTCACCAGAAGACCCATAACTAACCAAGCCGCCATAAGCAACCTTATCCTCTGTAGATAACGTGCTGATCAGGTTGGCGACAAGGGAATCTGCTGCTTTATCATTGGTTGGTTCACCATCTGTCATATAGATGATATAACCATTATTGGAACATTTATCATAGGGGGTTTTATATATACCCGATGTTACTTCAGCATTGCTATCCCGCTTGGGAGTACGATTTACATCATCGTCACCAAAGTACACCCCCAAACCGCCAAAGTATCTATATGATTCGTATAGTGTTTCACACAAGGGAGTCCAAGTGTCAGAGCTCAAACTATTTACCTTGTCAATCAAATCCTGCGCACCGCTTTTACCAGAGGTGAGGATGGCATCGTTACCTACAATATTGCGGATTATTCTTCCACCATTTCTACTACCTGGTTCATTGCCATCATTGTAGTTAAAAACAGCCAGACCAAAATCGACAGCTGGCGTAGCCAAAACCAGTTCTTTGACTGCATCCTGAGCAACTTTCAATCGAGTTTGTGTTGACACACCTGTACTACCGTAATACCAACGGACATAATTTGCCGTAAATAATGAGATCTGGGTAGAACTACCACTAGCAAGAGCATTGGCTACATTTGATGTGTAAAACCAGCTTCCCGTTGTGCGATTTGGCTTGTCAACGGGATAACCATCAACAATATATGTTGAATATGGACCTGAATATTGATTGTTTGCGTTTTGCTCATCAATATCTTGCTGGCAATCTGCAATTATTATACTGTAAATATCAAAATCATTTAGAGAACGCCAACGCCCCTTTCTATTTTTATCATATATTTCATATCCCCAAACTCGTGACTGAAATCGGCCCACATTATTTAGAGGGCCTTTAGATGTCGCACATGCATTTAAATTCTCACTAAAACGTTTGGTGCTGTTGATAGTGGGAACTTTTCCATCACTGGAGAAATAGATGAAGCGATTACTATTATTAACATCTGGATCATTAGCCAATGATGGATAACTTATCGATGAGTCATAAGGCTCTTTAGCAACTTCGGTTGTATTTTTCATACTCCCCGAGTTATCGAAAATAAAGAGCACCTTAGGGCGGAAGTCCCCCGCCTTGGCAAAGTCATAAATAAACAACTCGGTATCATCGGAATAACCAGTACCTACCGCCAAAGATCCCCCCGATATTCCGCAACACAATACCAGCAAGCTTGTAAACAAACAGTTCCTTATGTTCATCACCCGCTCCCTAATTGGCACTGAGCAAGGGTTGTTCTACCCCGGCAGTAAAGGTCATTTGGCTATTCACCTTGCCATAAGCACTGGATGTAGTGGCTTCAGCATAACGACAAGCTGGCGTTACATTCTGGCTACTGGCTTCAAATTTTCGTTTGCATACACTTTCTGTATTGACTGTCAAAGTAGTAGCAGGAGTGGTAGTGCCTATTGCCGCCGAAGTACCAATTGTCTGCGTTGCAATTTGTGTTGAGAGAGAAGTATCGCTCAATGCAGACTCCAGAGTACCTTCAACTTCGTGCTCCGCTCGTTGCAAACTGGCACTAGAACCCGCCATCTTCAGACTCATACCACTGGATTGCATGACGACTACCGCAATCAGAGTCAAGGGAACCAGAATAACCAGTGCAACAATCAATGCTACACCTTGGTTTTTTTTAACCAATCTCATGTTCCACCTCGGGTGGTTATTTGTTGATTGCGTAATGCAATACTGCTTTCCAAGAGCAAACGGCGATAACCATCACCACCACCATTAACCGTAATATTACCGAGTTGATAGCTATTGTTATTCTTATAGCGACTTGATTCCCGAGCGGCTCTAATCAGTAAGAAAAGCCGAGCCCCCAATACTCGCCCCTCATTCCAGCGCTGTGTTGTCATTTGGTCCGTTGACATATATCTGTCTATGCGTCCATCAGGGATCAAGGAATCGTCAACACCATACATCAGCACCATATGTTCAACGCCCTCAGCCATAGCGCCACCAATCAGAGCAGAGCCACCATTGACGGTCAAATAGCGCTTGCGTAAAACAGGAATACCATCTTCTTGTGACAGGTAATAAATGTAGTGCTGGTATTCCCAGATCTGGCTCTCATTATTGGCACCAAAGAGTGGTCTGGTTTCGCTTCCCTTGATGACTCTCGCCTCCTGACTATTGGTTGCCATATAAAAGCGGTTTGTATCCAATCCCTCTGATGCTGGTATAGGACGCCCTACCAGTCGCTTGATACTGATAACATCCGAGTTTGCCACCCGATCAGCAGCGAAAATACAAGCGAATCCAGCCAATCCTTTGGTGGTTGATACCCGGCTTACCCATAGCCCCCTGATGGGACCAGCATTTGATGGCAAACTACCGACAGATCGCTCATCCAGACAATCGCTACTAACAGGAACAATGCTGCCAGCACTGAGGCTCAGAGAAGAACCAACTTGTGTTGACTGGCCGGTATAAGCTCCAAAAAAGCCAGCCCATTTGATATCCTGACTAATCAACCGAATGGCCAATCGACCATTTTCCTGTAATTCACTTTGATCAAAGGCATCTTCAGAGCTGGAGCGAGACATCACAAAAACTGTGAATACCCCTGCCAACAAAAATAGACCGAGCAGCATAGCGACCAGCCACTCTACCAGCGTGAAACCGCGAGAACTCATAAAGTCGTCGTCAGAATAAACTGGCGCCTCGAAAGATTATTTGCGGTCGAGAGTCGACACTCATTGATCAGCGTTGCCGCGGCGGCGGCAGCCCCCCCATCAGATATCTCTTGCTTGCCAGCCCAGAATATTCCGACAGCCAATACATTATTGGCCCGCCGCACCACGCAGCCTATCGGTGAATTCAAGGAAGATGCCGCCCCCGAAACACTGGCCCCAAGCAGGGCTTGTTGCCAGTAGTGAAGGTCGGCATTACGTAAATCTGCAGCACTGCAATTACTGATAGTGCCATCTTCCGATGCGCAAGTCGGTCGAGTTAAATTAGAGGCAAGACCTACCGCTGCAGAGCTTTCTTCACTCCAGCTGTCCCTGTTGATCCGCACCCGCTCGACCATATCATTAGCCAGCCAGCTGGCGATGGTACGCTGGCGAGCTTCATAACTGGCAAATTTGGAATGGGTTTGCAAGGCAACCAGACCGAGCAGCCCCATCGATAGGATCACCGCAGTGATCATCACCTCCAGCAGGCTGAATCCTCTCTCATGTGATAAAACATGAATGGCCATGGCTATTCCCAACAGCTATTGCTAGCTGCACCAGAAGCACTTTTGACACCTAACTGATTAATGGAAAACACCGTGCAATCGGTATCTTTAGCTTGGGCCGTCGCCGCGCCGGCACTGGCTGACAAGGTGTAGGTGTTGCCTGATACGGCAATGGATAATTGATAAAGGCCATTCTCAGATGCACTACTGATACCAAGAGCAGCAGCAGAGGATGCATACTGATTGAAATCCATAAAATAGGTTTCTTGCCGATTGGCTGCATTGAGCAGCATGGCCTTGGCTTCGACACGATGACTGGTCAGCACATATTGCTGATAGGCGGGATAAGCGATGGTGCCAAGAATCGCCACGATGGCGATGACAATCATCAACTCAATAAGAGAAAAGCCACGAAAGTATCCGATCATATCCCATCCTTGGTGACAGACTGCTTCATAAGTTTAACGCCGAGCCTGTCTCTTGAACAAACCCGGCGTCATTATCAACACACTTTATTCTTAAGCCTTCCTGGCTGCACTCAAATTATTCTAAGTTCGGGAGGAACCTCAAAGACTACGTTCTCTTCACGGCCAGGATGCTCGGCGACCACCTTGCCACCCAGCTCCCGCAGACGGGCAATCACGTTTTGCACCAGCACCTCGGGGGCGGATGCACCTGCAGTGACGCCGATCGCCTTCACCCCTTCCAGCCAGCTCGCCTCGATCATCGACGCATCGTCGATAAGATAGGCTCTGGCACCCACCTTCTCGGCCAGCTCGCGCAGACGGTTGGAATTGGAGGAGTTGCGAGATCCCACCACCAGCATGGCGTCCACCAGCCCCGCCATCTCCCGCACCGCATCCTGACGGTTCTGGGTGGCGTAGCAGATATCGTCCTTGCGCGGCCCCTGGATCTTGGGGAAGTGCTTGCGCAGCGCATCGATCACGTCAGAGGTCTCATCCACGCTCAGGGTAGTCTGGGTGACGAAGCAGAGGTCAGGAGCGTCCAGACCCACTTCAGTTTGATGTCATGTTTATACGAAAGATCACTTGGCCCAGCCTAAATCATGTCAGGATGGCTTCATACAAGGCCACTCGAGAGGTACACTTACCTATCACAAAATGACTATTTGGTAAGTTAATACGACGTCATAATTTTTTGCATCTTGCAATCAGGCAAAAAGAACCCAATGAGTCACACCCTCGATTCACGAAGAGAACCCAAGGAAACTTCAGATACCATTAAATTGGAAGTAGCACTTTTATACAAAAACCACGGGTTGATACCGTTACAGCAGAGATAAAAATGAAAGAAAAGACTCATTTCCAACGGATCGATGCACTAGGTGGCGTTGATATGCTTCAGGCTCGCTATTACAAGCAGCGCTTTGCTCGGCATGTCCATGACACTTTCTGCATTGGCGTTATCGATCAGGGAGCACAGCGATTTTATCGTTCAGGGACAGAGCACGTTGCCCCGCGCGGGGACATCATCATTGTCAACGCAGATGATGTGCATACTGGTAGCTCAGAACTAGATCAAGGGTGGGGTTATCGTGCCATCTATCCCCATCCAGAGATGCTACGCAATATTCTGCGACAAACACCTGACAACACAGATTTTATCCCTTGGTTCCCCGATGCTGTTATTCACGATCCCGGTCTGTCGGCACAGCTACTACTGACCTTCGATATGCTGGGAAAAGAAGGCAATCACTTGCTTAAAGAAAGCCTGCTGCTCTCTTCACTCATGCTGCTGAGCCTGCGCTACAGTAAAACGCGTAAAACTCCGGCGGCGCTGCCAGCCACTACACGACCGATCCTTCTAGCTAAAGAGTTGATGGACTGTTGCCCACAAGAGGAGCACACACTGACACAGCTCGCGGAGCTGGCAGGTCTGAGCCAGTGGCATTTTCTCAGGCAATTCAAGGCAGTAACTGGCATGACACCACACGCCTATCTGGTGCAAGCGCGCCTTCGAAAAGCCCGTGCCTTACTGCGTCAAGGCACTACCATCCTCGACACAGCCATCCTATGTGGCTTTACCGATCAAAGCCATTTCCACCGCCATTTTAAAAATTCTGTGGGTTTGACTCCCGGCGAATTCATCAAGGCCTGACCCCTCGAAAACAAACAAAAGTTGTTGTTCGCCCCAAGAAGCACAACAGTCCACCGCCTCACGACAGTCACGACAGTCACGACAAGGGCATCAAATCAAGCACAGACCGCCCCCACCCACCGCTCTACCCGCTCACTCAGTCTGAATTCGCCTAATCTCACTACCAGTAGCAAGATCATTCAATACTGCCAACTCCGCGACCGTTAATGTTGCCTACTCTTTTTACTTACCTAATCCGTGAGAAAAGCAATGATTGAATCAGGCACCTGTTCTTCTCCTTCAGAACAGTCATCTTCGAGATCATCGTTTATACGTGGGGCTATTGAGATGCTTCCACTGTGCGTTTCCGTAATCCCATGGGGAATATTGGCGGGATCAATGGCAATACAGGCCGGTTTAACCTTCTGGCAGAGCGTAGGAATGTCTGCCATTGTTTTTGCCGGTGCAGCTCAGCTAGTTACCCTCGGCATGATAATGACAGGAGCAAACTTATTTGCAATTCTTGTGTCAGTATTTTTTATCACATCACAGCATTTCATATATGGTCTGACTCTAAGAGAGTTTGTGTCCCATCTGAATATTAAACTTCGTCTGCCTATTGGTTTTTTGCTAACTGATGAGCTGTTCGCCCTGAGTGAGACAAAAAATAAAAGATCGGAATTAACACCAAGTTATTTAATCGGCGCCGGGCTGACCTTCTACCTTTCTTGGAATATTTTCAGCCTGATGGGTATTGTAATGGCATCTTCTGTACCTGACCTTGATAAATATCACCTCGATTACTCTATCGTCGCAACTTTTGTCACCATTGTTGTGCCGATGGTCAAAAAAATAAGCACCCTTATTGGGGTTATGGTTTCCCTGCTGCTCGCCATGCTTCTGAGCTATTGGCAGCTGGAGGGTGCCATTGTCATCTCCGGACTCTGCGGCATGTTCTCTGCGGTACTAGCATCTGTGCTGCTGAACGAAGAGCATTCATAATAATGATTGAATAAGGGTAAAAGATGAGTTGGATTTTGATTTTAGCACTGGCAACAACAGTATTCTTTAATCGTTATATTTTTCTTGAACCGAATGTACCATTGAAAATACCCAAAATTATTAATAGGGCACTTAAATATTCTGCACCATGCCTCATGACTGCGATCTGTGGCCCAATCATACTAATGGAACATGGTGTGGTAAGAGACTTCCCTCAGAATCCGTACTTTCTGGGCACACTTATTAGTATCATTGTAGCATTTTACATTAAGAACATTGTCAATGCTGTTTTGTTAAGCATAGTCATATTTTACACCATTAATTACTTAATTTAGCCAGGCTATCAGAGGATAAATAATGAACTGCATGGAAAAGGACTATCATCAGTCCACAGAGATAAGAAAGAGTTATGAAATATTACCTCTCCAAGGCATCTGGAGTTGGTTGACAGGAAAAGAAAAACTTGGCCGAAAACCACTTTGGGAAAGTAATTCATCTGAGTTGATTGTTTGGTCATTGCTCTGGGTAGTGATTGGCCTGTGGTTAACGAGTTTAGCAGTATTTTATGCACAATCTCTTAGTGCATATATAGCATTGTATATCGCGGGTGCATTGTTCTCCACCGCTGGTGCACGTTATATCGTGGCGACTATTATCCACCACGGGGTGCACGGTCATTTATACCAGTCGCAGAAAATGAACAAGGCTCTATGTGAGGTACTCTCGACGCTACTCATCGTTCAGCCATACGAATCCTATCGCCAGTTTCATGTATATGAGCACCACGGTCGTGCATTCTCAACCTTTGAAGATAAAGATCTGGCGGCGATCTATCAGTTAGGATTCACGCCAGGTAAAAGCAAGACTGAGCTCTATGCGCACCTTTTCCTGACGTTGATTAGCCCAAAATTTCACCTTGTGTTCTTCTATGGCCGACTGAAATCCAACCTGGTTGGGGTGCCGCCCTATCGCTTAGTTATGACACTCATCTGGTGGGCTGCGCTGACAGGCATGAGCATTTTACTGGGTACTTCTGCCACCATCCTGATCCTGCTGCTGCCATTCGTGGTGTTTTATCAGATCGCATCACTGCTGCATCTACTGACCGAACACGTATGGATTGTGCGCGGTGAGGGAGAATCTGTGCGGGATAGCCACATCAATAACAGTCTTGCCCGTTTCTGTGGGGAGAGATGCCCAGAAAGCTTTGCGCCCAAGTACGCCACGCAATGGGCCAAGTGGCTGGCGATGCATCTGCTGGTCCACCTGCCAAGCCGCATGCTGATTGTCCAAGGTTCCTTGGTCTGCCATGACTGGCACCATCGCTACGGAACCGTTCGACAGTGGTATGACTATGCCAGGCTGCGCGAGATGCATGCCCACACACTCTCGCTAGAGGAAAATTACGACTATCACGATATCTGGGGTGTCCATAATGCACTGGACTATGTATTCACATTGCTGAGTCAACAGGAAAAAAGCGAACAGGATACTGGGCAGCTCGCATATCGACTGAACTGATAATATGCCTCTTTCGTTACTATCTGTGCCTTTCACTATGGGTCGAAGAATACTGTTCTAAGATATTGAAAATACATCCGTTGACAGCAAAATCCCCGTTTTTATTCTTAACGCCAGCATTCTGCAGAAGGCTGAGCAGCCATAATGGAAAGGAAATTGGCGAATTCATCGGGCAAGGACGTCATGGTCAGACACAGCAAGACTAAAGAGATAATGTTATATAGCGGCATGAATGCAAAGAAATAAGGAGAGCGCACACAAGGCCACCAGAGCTGTAACGCAAGTCAGTTAAGATAATTTGAGTCTCAACCCGCGGGGTATAAAGTCTAAGAATGAGGGAGGCATAATGCCTCCCTCTTTTTATTGCATGCCAGTCAGAATAAGGGTTGGAGCCAAATTGATTCTTTAATCATGGAGACACTTTGGATATTCAGCATCTCGAGTATTTAGTTACAAAAATGCTTAACTAACAGGCATCAGGCTCCAAAATCGGCACTCTTCTAGAGGATCCGCAGCTCGGGCGGCACTTCAAACACCACGTTCTCTTCGCGACCGGGATGCTCGGCGACCACCTTGCCACCCAGCTCCCGCAGGCGGGCAATCACGTTTTGCACCAGCACCTCGGGGGCTGATGCACCTGCAGTGACGCCGATCGCCTTCACCCCTTCCAACCAGTTCGCCTCGATCATCGACGCATCGTCGATAAGATAGGCTCTGGCGCCCACCTTCTCGGCCAGCTCCCGCAGACGGTTGGAGTTGGAGGAGTTGCGAGACCCCACCACCAACATGGCGTCCACCAGCCCTGCCATCTCCCGCACCGCATCCTGACGGTTCTGGGTGGCGTAGCAGATATCATCCTTGCGCGGCCCCTGGATCTTGGGGAAGTGCTTGCGCAGCGCATCGATAACATCAGAGGTCTCGTCCACGCTCAGGGTGGTCTGGGTGACGAAGCAGAGGTCATCCGGATTCTTCACCTTGAGCTTGGCCACATCTTCAGGCGTCTCCACCAGATACATGCCACCCTCACGGTTCTCGTACTGACCCATGGTGCCGATCACCTCGGGGTGGCCGGCATGACCGATAAGCACGGCTTCTGAGCCCTTGCGACTGGCACGGTGGACTTCCATATGCACCTTGGTCACCAGCGGACAGGTTGCATCGAATACCTTGAGGGCGCGGGACTTGGCCATCTCGCGCACTGTCTTGGCCACGCCGTGAGCAGAAAAGATGACGATGCTGTCGTCCGGCACCTCGTCCAGCTCCTCGACGAAGACCGCGCCCGCATCTTTCAGCTTGTTCACCACATACCGGTTATGCACCACTTCGTGGCGGACATAGATGGGGGCACCGAACTTCTCCAACGCGCTCTCGACAATGCTGATGGCGCGATCGACACCGGCGCAAAAACCGCGAGGGTTAGCGAGCAGAATATCCATTAATGCACCTTCTCCTCATCATCAACGCCCAGGATCTCCACCTCGAAGGTGACGGTATGACCGGCCAGCGGGTGGTTGAAATCGACCGTCACCGACATCCCGGCTACCGCCCGGATAATGCCCGGCAGCTCGCTGCCATTGGGCTGATCGAACAGGATGATGGTGCCGACTTTTGGCTCCACATCGGTGCCAAATTTGGCACGGTCGAGATGGTAGATGTTGTCGGGATTGGAGAGACCAAAGGCCTCTTCCGGCGCCAGAGTAAAACTCTTGCTCTCCCCTTCGCTCAGCCCCAACAGGCACTGCTCGAAGGTGGGGGTCAGGCTGCCATCGCCCATCCGCAGGCGGGCAGGTTTGCCGTGCAGCGCCGTGCTGTCGGCAACCGAGCCATCTTCCAGCTTGATGGAGAAGTGGAACAGCACGCTGCTGTTAGCGGTGATCTGCTGGCTCATGCCTGCTCCTTTTTCTCACCACGGAAACCGTCCAGCACGATCATGGCGGCCCCGATAAAGATAAAGCTGTCGGCCAGATTAAATGCCGGCCAATGCGCACGCTGCCAGTAGAAGTCGAGAAAATCGACCACATGGCCCAACACCAGTCGATCAAAGACGTTGCCAAGGGCGCCGCCGATGATGAGTGAATAGGCGATACCGCTCCAACGCTGGGCCACCGACTGCTTGCGTAGCCAGTGGATCAGCAATCCACAAATGGCAAAAGCCAGCACTGCGAAGAACCAGCGCTGCCAGCCCCCCTGATCAGCCAGGAAGCTGAATGCGGCGCCCTTGTTGTAGACGTGAACCAGATTGAAGAAGGGGGTGATCTCCACCCCCGGGTAACCAAATGGCAGCAACTTGACCACGGCGAGCTTGCTCGCCTGGTCCAGTACAAAGGCCAGCACTGCCAGCCACAGCCAACGCAGGCCGCTTTTATGTTGAGTCATGTTCATCAGGCAAATTGACGAGTTTCGCCGTCACCCTCAACGTTGGTCACACAGCGACCACAGATCTCTTCGTGACCCGCGATGGTGCCCACGTCCTCTACATGGTGCCAGCAGCGGTCGCACTTGGCGGCAGCAGACTGGGCCACGCTCAACCACAGGTCATCACGCTCGGTCGCCACAGAGCCTTCCGGCGCAGTGTCAGCCACGACCACCTTGGCCTTGGAGGTGAGCAGCACGAAGCGCAGCTCATCAGCCAGGGCGTTCAGGCGTGCAGCCAGCTCCGGCTTGGCGAACAGGGTCAGTTCGGCCTGCAGGGAGCCGCCGATACGCTTCTCGCCACGGGCCACTTCCAGCGCCTTGTTCACTTCACCACGCACGGTGAGGATCTCGGCCCAGAAATCGTCGTTGAGGGTTTCACCCGCTTCCAGACCGAACAAGCCGTCGTACCACTCTTCGGTGAAGACGAACTCGCCGCGCTCACCCGGCAGCAGGGCCCAGATTTCATCAGCGGTGAAGCTCATGATCGGCGCCATCCAGCGCACCATGGCCTCGGCGATGTGATAAAGGGCGGTCTGGCAAGAGCGACGGGCCAGGCTGTCAGCCTTGGCGGTGTACTGACGATCCTTGATGACATCCAGATAGAAGGAGCCCATCTCGATGGAGCAGAACTGCATCAGCTTCTGGGTTACGCCGTGGAAGTTGTACTCGTCGAATGCCGCCATGATCTCGGCCTGTACCGCTTTGGCACGACCCACAGCCCAGCGATCCACCACCACCATGTCGGCAGGCGCCACCATGTCGGTCGCCGGATTGAAGCCGTTCAGGTTGGCCAGCAGGAAGCGGGCAGTGTTGCGAATACGACGATAAGCATCGGCAGAACGCTTGAGGATCTCGTCGGAGACGGTCATCTCGCCGGTGTAGTCAGTGCTCGCTACCCACAGACGCAGGATGTCGGCACCCAGCTTGTTCATTACGTCCTGCGGGCTCACCACGTTGCCGATGGACTTGGACATCTTGCGACCCTGACCATCCACGGTGAAGCCGTGAGTCAGCACCTGGTTGTAGGGGGCCTTGTCTTTCATGGCCACACCGATCATCAGGGAGGACATGAACCAGCCACGGTGCTGGTCAGAACCTTCCAGATACATGTCGGCTGGCTTGCCGTTGAACTCGGGACGGGCATCAACCACGGAAGCGTGGGTAGAACCGGAGTCAAACCAGACGTCCAGAGTGTCAGGCACCTTGTCGTACATGTCTGCATCGGCACCCAGCAGCTCGGCCTTGTCCAGATCCCACCATGCCTGAATGCCGGACTGCTCGACCCGCTTGGCTACTTCATGCATCAGGCGCACGGATTCCGGATGCAGTTCCTGGGTCTCTTTGTGGACGAACAGGGAGATAGGTACACCCCAGGTACGCTGACGAGAGATACACCAGTCAGGACGGTTCTCAACCATCGCCTGAATACGGTTTTTACCCCAGGCCGGTACCCAGCCGCTCTGGCCTTGCTGGGCAATGCCGTCCTTCTCGATGCGCTCGATCTCTTCCAGCGCGCGCTTGCGCAAACCCTTCTGCTCCATGCTGATAAACCACTGCGGAGTAGCACGGAAGATGATCGGGGTCTTGTGACGCCAGCAGTGCGGATAGGAGTGGTTGAACACCTTGTGATGCAGCAAGGCGCCGCGCTCGGTCAGCACTTCGATCACGGAGGCGTTGGCCTTGAACACATGCTGGCCGGCAAACAGTTCGGTATCCGGCAGGTAAACACCGTTGCTGCCAACCGGGTTGGCCACTTCCAGACCGTATTTCTGACCGACCACGAAATCTTCCGGACCATGGCCAGGAGCCGTGTGTACGGCGCCGGTACCGGCATCCAAAGTAACGTGATCACCCAGTACCACCGGCACATCGAAGCTGTAGAAGGGGTGGTTGAAGCGCAGCAGCTCGAGCGCGGCACCCTTGGCATAGCCCAGATTGTGGAACTTCTCGATACCGGCGCGATCCATGACGTCCTTGACCAGCTCTGCGGCCAGGATCAGACGCTCGGGGTGCTCACCTTCAACCTGCACCAGTGCGTAATCCAGATCGGCGTGCATGGCGATGGCGCGGTTGGCTGGCAGGGTCCACGGGGTAGTGGTCCAGATCACCGCAGAGATCGGGCCCTTGCCGGTATGGCCTTCGGCGCAGTCAAACTTGGCGGCAACGGTCGCCTCATCAACGGCCTTGAAGCGCACATCGATGGAGGGGGAGTTCTTGTCGTAGTACTCCACTTCGGCTTCAGCCAGCGCGGAGCCGCAATCGGTACACCAGTGCACCGGCTTGGAGCCTTTGTGCAGGTGACCGTTTTCAACGATCTTGGCCATGGAACGGATGATGTTGGCTTCGGTGCCAAAATCCATGGTCAGGTAGGGGTGTTCCCAGTCGCCCAGCACACCCAGACGGATGAAGTCGGTCTTCTGCGCTTCGATCTGGGTCTTGGCATATTTGCGGCACTCGGCGCGGAATTCGGCAGCGGAGACCTTCTCGCCCGGCTTGCCGACCATGCCTTCCACTTTCAGTTCGATAGGCAGACCGTGGCAATCCCAGCCCGGCACATAGGGGGAATCGAAACCGGAGAGGCCCTTAGACTTGATGATGATGTCTTTGAGGATCTTGTTGACCGAGTGACCGATGTGAATGTTGCCGTTCGCATAGGGGGGGCCATCATGCAGAATGAAAGAAGGCTTGCCCGCTTTGGCGCGGCGAATAGCGCCGTAGAGATCCTGATCATACCAACGCTTCAGCATGTTGGGTTCGCGCTTGGCCAGATCGCCACGCATCGGAAACTCGGTTTCCGGAAGATTCAGGGTGTGTTTATAGTCGCTCATCAGTCCTGGGTTCCCTTCTTTTCTAAAAGAGTGCTGGGTAAATTGAATTGTGGCAGCCCGAACCAGGCTCGGGCCGCCAGGGCATCTCGTTCGATCTGCTCTTTCAAGGCAGTGAAAGAGGCAAACTTCTGCTCTTCGCGCAGCTTGTGGCGAAGCAGCACCTTGACCTGCTGACCATATAGATCACCAGAAAAATCAAATAGATGTACTTCCAATCTGGCTTGTGTACCGCTCAAGGTCGGCCGTACACCCACATTGGCTACACCGGGGAAGGTCTTGCCGGAACATATCACTTCCACCGCAAACACGCCACCGACCGGGATCACCTGGCGCTTGAGGGCCAGATTGGCGGTGGGAAAACCTATGGTGCGCCCCAGCTTGTCGCCGTGGGCCACCCGGCCGCTGATGGTATAGGGACGGCCAAGCATCAGCTCCACTTCCGCCATCCGGCCCGCCTTAAGGGCTTCACGCACCAGAGTGCTGCTGACCCGCTGCCGTTCAAGCTGGAAGCTCTGGGTACTGATCACCTCAAAGCCGAAGCGATGACCCGCCTCCTCCAGCAGGTGGAAGTCCCCTTCCCGCCCCTTGCCGAAGCGAAAATCGTCGCCGACCACCAGATAGCGCACCCCGAGCTTCTCCACCAGCAACTGCTTGATGAAGGTCGAGGCCGCCTGCTCGGCAAAGCGGTGGCTGAAGCGCACACAGAGCATGCGGTCGATATGCAGCCCCTGCAGCGCTTCGTACTTTTCCCGCAACCGGCTCAGCCGGGCGGGCGCTGCCGTGCCGGCAAACAGCTCCAGCGGCTGCGGCTCAAACAGCATAACGCAGGCGGGCAATCCCAGCTGGGCCGCTTTCTCCTTGAGACGTGCCAATACCGCATGGTGACCCTGATGAACCCCATCAAAGTTGCCAATGGTTAATACACATCCCCGGTGACGGGGCTTGAGATTGTGAATGCCGCGAATAAGCTCCATCAGTGCCTTGTGCGTTGCTGCCATGGAAATCGGCGGATTATATATCAGGCAGCAGGCAGGGTCAGCCCTCATAGCCTGATTTCAACTATCCGGGCCCAATCCCGCCCATCTGCGGCGTCATGAGGCACTATCCCCATGGCGCCGCAGGATCACGGCTACTGCTGCCCCGATTTAAGGTGACGCGGCCGAATGCCCAGCAGCAGCAACACCACGGCATAGACCCCGGCCCCCAGCGACAGCAGCATGGTCAGCTGCAAACTGGCCTTGCCCATGCTCCACGCCCCCCACTGGGCCAAATCTGGCGACAGATAGGCGAGCACGCCGCCCATCAGCACGCTGGCGACCAGCAGCTTGAGGCAGAACACGCCAGTATGGCGGGAGGGACGATAGACGCTCTGCTGGTACAACCCCTTGAACAGCAAAGCCGCATTCAGAGTGCCCGAGCAGGCGGTCGAGAGCGCCAACCCCACGTAACCGAGCGGGTAGATGAAGATGAGGTTGCAGACCATGTTGGCAATCATCGACATCACCCCGATCCGCACAGGCGTTTTGGTGTCCTGACGGGCGTAGTAACCGGGCGCCAGCACCTTGATCAGCATCAGGGAGAGCAGACCGGTAGTGGAGGCCAGCAGACTGGCGCTCGACATGGCCACTTCATGCAGGCCGAACTCGCCGCGCATAAACAACACCCGCAGAATCGGCTCGCGCATGACCGCAATGCCTATCATGGCGGGCAGGCCGAGCAGCATCACCATCCGCACCCCCCAATCCATGGTGCGGGAGAAGTCCGCCGGATCGGCATCCACATGCTTTTTCGCCAGCGCAGGCAGGATCACGGTACTGATGGCCACTGCAAACAGACCGAGGGGGAACTCCAGCAGGCGATCCGAGTAGTAGAGGTAACTGATGGCTCCGGTCGCGAGGAAAGAAGCCAGCATGGTGTTGACCAGCAGGTTGATCTGGCTGACCGAGACCCCGAACAGGGCCGGGATCATCAGTGTGCGGATCTTCACCACCCCCGGGTGATTCCATCCCCATTTGGGCCATACCAGCATGTTGATTTGGCGCAAAAAGGGGTACTGGAACAAAAACTGCACCAAACCGCCCAAAAAGACACCAATCGCCAGCGAGATCTCCGGTTTGTCCATCAGCGGTGCAATCCACCAGGCCGCCGCAATCATGGTGATGTTTAGAAACACCGGCGTAAACGACGAGACAGCAAAGCGGCCGAAGGTGTTGAGGATGGCCCCCGCCATGGCGGTAAAAGTGATGAACCAGAGGTAAGGGAAGGTGATCTTGAGCATCAGACTGGCGAGCTCGAACTTCTCGGCCGCAGGGCCGCCGTGCAACCAGTCCCAGAACCAGCCCCAGCCAAACAGCGCGGTCAGCACTCCCGACCCCAGCACCCCGAGCAGGGTAACTACCGTCACTATGCCCCCCAGCGTCCCCGCTACCGCCGCCAGCAATTCTCGCACTTCCCCCTCGTCGCCATTTTTCTTGTACTCCGTCATCACGGGAACAAAGGCCTGGTTGAAGGCACCTTCGGCGAACAGACGACGCAGAAAGTTGGGAATGCGATTGGCAAAAAAGAAGACGTCGGCGGCCACCCCGGCACCGAGCAGATTTGCGATGACCACATCGCGAACCAAGCCCATTACGCGGGATGCCAGCGTCATTCCGGACACTATCATGCCGGATTTGATCAATTTCTTACTCAAGACGAGGCCTCTGGAACTGTCAGAATGAAAAGAATGCTGCTAGAATCGGCCGACAGTTTAACCGTCTCCCTACTGACACACCACCGGGAGGCGGTGTTTATTTGCACAAATCATTTGACAATATGTGGTTGGAAGGGCATATTTCCGGGCCTTTTCAATACACTCGCTAAGACAGTTTTAGGAGTTTTACCTTGGCTAACATCAAATCTGCTAAGAAGCGCGCTCTTCAGTCAGAAAAACGCCGTCAGCACAACGCCAGCCGTCGTTCCATGACCCGTACCTACCTGAAGAAAGTCATTGCTGCTATCGCCTCTGGCGACAAAGCTGCCGCGACTGCCGCTTTCGCTGTTGCTCAGCCGATCATGGATCGTATGGCGACCAAAGGCCTGATCCACAAGAACAAAGCTGCTCGTCACAAGAGCCGCCTGTCTGCCCAGATCAAAGCTATGGCTTAATCAGCGTCTGCTGATCAAAGCTGAAAAAACCGGCCTTAGTGCCGGTTTTTTATTTATCTGAGCTGCAATAAAGTCGATGCAGCAAACTGATCATTTCACGCACCTCATGGCTGCGCAGCGAATAGTAGACCGTCTGGGCCTCTTTGCGCGTCGTCACCAGCTCATCCCGCCGCAGCAGCGCAAGATGCTGTGACAAGGCCGACTGACTCAATCCCAATCGCTCGTTGAGCTCCCCTACCGACAGTTCGCGCTCCAGCAACTGGCACAGAATAAACAGTCGCCGTTCGTTGGCCAGCGCCTTGAGCAAGGCCACCGCTTTACTCGCATTGGCTTCCATCTCTTCAAGTTGCATCACATCTCTCCTCTACCACTGATCGCCGATGATACGTGGTGACGGGTCGTTTTAAAACGACAGGGTGGCCGGCTGGATGGCGGAGAAGTTCTCCTGGCCGGAAAAGAGAAAGGTAAAATCGCTCTCACAGACCCGCTTCACCGCCGGATGCTGGATCATCCGCTCGGCGAAGATGACGTAATACTCCTCCATCAGATCCTGGGTTTCCCCGATCAGCATCACCCCCTCCCCCTCAAGGATCTCCTCCCGATAGATAGTCGGGGCCATGAAGATGCCCTGATTGAAGAAGCCAAACGCCTTCATCAAGGCGGCATCATCAAACTCGCCAAGAATGCTGGGGGAGACACCCTGCTGTTCAAACCACTGGGTCAGCTGACGCCCCATGGCGGTACGGCGACCGGGGATCAGCAGCTTGCGCTCCTCCAGACAGGCGGGAAAGGGCTTTTCGGGCAATGGTGCCTTGCAGAAGAAGCTGACGCCACAACCGCCCAGCCGTTTGGAGAGCAGCCCCGCATGCTGGCTGGAGTCCACCGGACAGTCAGAGAGGATCATATCGAGCTTGTGCTCGCTCAGCTGCTCCAGCAGCAGTTCGTGGGTTGATTCGAAGCAACGCAGATGGATGGAGCCATCATTGGGGATGACAGAGAGCAGCACGCGGCTGGCAAGGCGCTTGGAGAGGGCATCGGCGATGCCGACGTCGAACAGGATCTGGCTCTCCTTGCGGTAGTTGACGATATCGAGCATCTCGTAGGAGAGGCTGAACATCTTGTCGGCATAGCGAAACACCAGCTGGCCCAGCTCGGTCGCTTCAAGAGAGCGTCCCTTGCGTTTGAGCAGCTTGCCCCCGAGGCGCTGCTCCAGCAGCTTGATCTGACCGGTGACGGTTTGCGGGGTCAAAAAAAGGGCTTCCGCTGCCTGGGTAACGGAGCCCTTCTTCTGAGTCATCCAGAAATAGTAGAGATGGTTGTAGTTAAGGTGTGACATCCGATGGGGTTCCCGCTTGACGCGGACTCCGGTAGCAGCTGAGTTCAACCGCCAGAATGTCATACATGTCGCTGACCGAGTCAACCTTGTTCGCGCCAAACTGCTCCATCAGACTGGCCTTGAGGCGCGCCTTGTCAGGCATCCGGTCAGCGCAATAACGCTTGTTGGAACGCTTGACCATCTCGCCAGCCCGGCTGCTCAGCGCCCGCTCGGAGAAGGTCTCGCCAAAGCGCGCCTTGGCCTGCTTGTCCCCCAGCAGCAGGGCGCTGTCTACCACCCCGTTGAGATAGGCAGAGCAGTTCGCCGAGGCGGCGTCCTGCTTGCAATCCTCCAACCCACCGGCCCAGGCCGCGGGGCTCAACAACAGCATCAACAACCCTGTATGTAGCTTCATAGTCCCTCCGTACTCTGTTCCCCTTCACCCTTGGGAAGGGCCATGCGCAAGGCCAGATAGCCGACTACCGCCGCCATGGTGGAGCCCACCAGGATCCCGAGGCGAGAGTAGCTGCCGTAATCCAGCCCACCGTGCTCGAAGGCGAGCGACGCGATAAACATCGACATGGTAAACCCGATGCCACAGAGGATGCTGACCGCAAAAATCTGCTTGAAGTTGACCCCGGGCGGCAACTGAGCGATGCCAAGCTTGACCGACAGCCAGCTGATGGTGAACACCCCGAGCGGCTTGCCGATAAACAGCCCCAGCATGATCCCCATAGGCACCGGACTCAGCAGGGAGGAGAGACCAATCCCCTCCAGCGATACCCCGGCGTTGGCAAAGGCAAACAGCGGCAGGATCAGATAGGCACTCCAGGGGTGCAGCTGATGCTCCAGATACTTGAGCGGCGAGGCGTAACGCTTGCCGTTAAGCGGAACCATAAATCCCACCACCACACCCGCCAGGGTCGCATGGACACCAGACTTGAGCACCGCAACCCAGAGCACCAGACCAACCAGCATGTAGAGGCTGATCCGATCCTCACCACGGCGATTCATCCAAAGCAGAGTGAGGGTTGCCAGAATACCGATGGCCAGCGCCTCCAGCGACAACTGCTGGGTATAGAAGAGCGCGATGATAATGATGACACCCAGGTCATCCATGATGGCCAGCGCCAACAGGAATACCTTGAGGCTCACCGGCACCCGCTTGCCGAGCAGCGCCATCACCCCGAGGGCAAAGGCGATGTCGGTCGCAGCCGGGATTGCCCAGCCAGCGCGCGCCACTTCATCCGAATAGTTGAAAAAGGCGTAGATCAAGGCCGGAGCCAGCATGCCGCCCACCGCAGCAATAGCCGGGAAGGTCGCCTGAACCCGGGTCGAGAGCGCCCCTTCCAGCATTTCACGCTTCACTTCCAGACCAACCAGCAGGAAGAAGATCGCCATGAAGCCGTCGTTGATCCAGAGCAGCAGCGGCTTGTTGATGTCGAGGGCCGCGATGCGCACCTGCACCGGCGTGTCGAGAAATGCCTGATACCCGCCAGCCAACGCGGTATTGGCTAAAATCATTGCCAGCATGGCAGCCATGATCAGAATAATTCCGGAGGCGGCCTCCAGCTTCAGGAACTTTTTGATTACGTCACTCATGGTTAAATATTCCACCGTATTGCTTTGATTTGAGTCTATCTCCTGCAACAACCAATGGAAAATCGTTTCTTGCTGCTCAACACAACGAAAAAACCGAAGGCAAAATAGAACATACCTGCTATAAGCAGGTTTTTCCTCGTCTCTGGCTACCGTCTTATTAATCAATAAAATGAATTTTCAATTATTTAGCTGCATAAAAAAAGGCACCCTGAGGCGCCTTGCTATCAGATGGCGACGGGCGCCTTGATGCCGGGATGGGGGTCATAACCCTCGATCTCGAAATCCTCGAACTTGTAGTCGAAGATAGAGTCGGGCTTGCGCTTGATCACCAGGGTCGGCAGCGGGCGCGGCTCGCGGGAGAGCTGCAGCGCAGTCTGCTCCATATGGTTGGAGTAGAGGTGCACATCACCGCCGGTCCAGACGAAGTCACCCACTTCCAGATTGCACTGCTGGGCCATCATGTGGGTCAGCAGGGCATAGCTGGCGATGTTGAACGGCAGGCCGAGGAACACATCGCAACTGCGCTGGTAGAGCTGGCAGGAGAGCTTGCCGTCCGCCACATAAAACTGGAAGAAGGCGTGGCAGGGGGCCAGCGCCATCTTGTCCAGCTCGCCCACATTCCAAGCAGAGACGATGATGCGGCGCGAATCAGGGTTATGCTTGATGTCATCCACCGCCTTCTGGATCTGGTCGATGACAGACCCGTCAGCCGCAGGCCAGGAGCGCCACTGAGCGCCGTAAACCGGCCCCAGATCGCCATTCTCGTCGGCCCACTCATCCCAGATGCTGACGCCATTTTCCTTCAGATAAGCGGTATTGGTATCGCCATTGAGGAACCAGAGCAGCTCGTGAATGATGGAGCGCAGGTGGCACTTCTTGGTGGTCACCAGCGGGAACCCCTCCGCCAGATTGAAGCGCATCTGATGGCCGAACAGGGAGACAGTACCGGTGCCGGTACGGTCTGACTTGACGGTGCCCTCATCGAGGATTTTCTGCATCAGGTCGAGATAAGCTCGCATTATTTCGCCTCCTTCACGGCATTACCGAACAACTGCGGACGCTTGTAGGCGGCCCAGATCATCAGGGCACCGGCGATAATCATCGGTGTGGAGAGGATCTGGCCCATGCTGATCTCCTGGAAGTAGAGACCGAGCTGGCTGTCCGGCTGGCGCACAAACTCCACCAGGAAGCGGAACAGGCCGTAGAACAGCAGGAACATGCCGGAGATGGCGCCGCGCGGCGGATTCTTGCGCCAGAACAGGTTGAGGATTATGAACAGCACCACCCCTTCCAGTGCGAACTGGTAGAGCTGGGAGGGATGACGCGGCTCGGGGCCGGCCTCCGGGAAGATGATGGCCCAAGGTACATCGGTGACCCGGCCCCACAGCTCGCCGTTGAGGAAGTTGCCGATCCGGCCAACACCGAGACCGAACGGAATGAGCGGTGCCACAAAGTCGGCCACGGTGAAGAAGTGGCGCTTGGTCTTGTGGGCAAACCAGATCATCGCGGTGATCACCCCGATCAGACCACCGTGGAACGACATACCGCCGGTCCAGATCTTGAACAGGTAGGTGGGATCCGCGAGGAAGAGATCGAAGTTGTAGAACAGCACGTAACCGACACGGCCCCCGAGGATCACCCCGAGGAAACCGTAAAACAGCAGATCCGACACCTCGTTGCGGGTCCAGCCGCTGTTCGGTGCATCGGCGCGACGGCCGGCAAGCCACATGGCAAACGCGAAACCGAACAGGTACATGAGACCATACCAGCGTACCGATAGTGGTCCCAAACTGAATGCTACGGGATCAATCTGCGAGAAAACCCAATATCCATCGTGCTGCATATGCGGCCCCAGTCAAAATAAAAGCCGCATTTTCCGATCATTCGTCAGCAGGGACAAGGCATGATTATCAATCACTCTGTTTCGATTTATGACCGGCTCGCAGCAAACCGCCCAAACCATGCTCCTCCAGATAGCGGGCAAACAGGCCGCGCAGTACATGGGGGTTGTCATGTTTGAGGCCATCAGCCATCAGTTCGGTCAACTCGCTCAGGGTGGATTGACGCAGCACGTACTTGATCCGGGCGATGTTGTGGGTGTTCATACTGAAGCGACGATAGCCCATGGCAAGCAGCAACAGTACACCGACCGGATCACCGGCCAGTTCGCCACACACCGAGACCGGCTTCTGGTAGCGATGGGAGGCATCAACCAGCTGTTGCAGGGCACGGATCACCGCAGGATGGAAGGCATCGTAGATGTTGGCAACCCGGGAATTGTTGCGATCTACCGCCAGCAGGTACTGGGTCAGGTCGTTACTGCCCACCGACCAGAAATCGATGAGCGGCGCCATCTCCGGCAAGATAAAGAGGGCTGAGGGCACCTCGATCATCACCCCGAGGCTGGGGTAGCGGATCACCGCATCGCGGCTCGCAGCCTCTTCCGACACCTCCCGCCACGCCTGATCCAGCAGACGACGGGAGGCTTTGATTTCGCTGACGCTGCTGATCATCGGCAGCATGATGGCTAGATTGTCCAGCCCTTCGCTGGCACGCAGCATCGCCTTGAGCTGCACCAGAAACAGTTCGGGGTGATCCAGGGTGATCCGGATCCCCCGCCAGCCAAGGAAGGGGTTTTCCTCGACGATGGGGAAATAGGGTAACGGCTTGTCGCCGCCCACATCCAGCGTCCGCATGCAGACCGGCCGGTTGCGGTAGGTCTCCAGAATGCCGCGATAACGGGCAGTCTGTTCCCACTCCGAGGGGAAGCTCTCCTGCAGCATAAAGGGGATCTCTGTGCGATAGAGGCCCACCCCGTCCGCCAGCTGGTTGAGGGAGATCTCGGTATCGGCACTGAGACCGGCGTTGAGCAGCAGAGAGACCTTGGTGCCGTCGGCGGTTTCGGATGGCAGGTTGTCGACACTGCGCACCAGGGTATCGAGCGCCCGCTCTTCGCTCAGCAGCTGACGATACTCGGTCAGAATCACCTGATTGGGTTCGATGAAGAGATCGCCGCTGTAACCATCGACAACCAGCATGCGACCGCCGATGTCGCCGAGGGGCAGATCGACCCCCATGATGGCGGCGACCCCCATGGCGCGGGCCAGAATGGCCGCGTGGGAGTTGGTCCCCCCCTTGAGCGAGACCACCCCGGTCAGATACTCGCGGGGCACTTCTGCCAGAATGGTGGCGGTCACTTCATCGGCAACCAGCACCACCGGCTCGCCGATGGAGATATGTTCCGGTTCATTCTGCACCAGTCGGCTGATCAGCCGCTGGGCAATATCCTTCACGTCGGTGGAGCGCTCCTGCAGGTAGGGATCCTTCATCCCCTTGAACTGCTCGATCAAGCGATCGCTGATCAGCTTGACCGCCGAGACCGCAGTCCAGTGCTCCTTGCTCACCTTGTTGCGAATGGGCTTGATATAGCCGGGATCGTTCAGCAGATGGAGGTAGATATCGAAGATCGCCACCGAATCCTGGCTGTAGCTCTCGCGAAAACGCAGCGCCAGACTCTCCAAGTCGTGCCGCACTTCCTCAACCGCCAGCTCCAGCCGCGCCAGCTGGCTGGCATGGTCTTCATCCTTGCGCGGGGTAATGGACGAGAGCGCCTTGCGGGGCCGCCACACCCAGGCCTTAGCCATGGCAATGCCGCTGGCACCGGCAATACCGCGCAGCGGCTTGCTCCAGTCGGTCTTCTGCAACCACCCCTTGGCTTGCGCCTGAGCGATCCGCGCCGCCAGCTGGGCCGCCAGGGTGACCATGAAGGACTCTTCCCCCTCATCGAAGCGGCGGCTCTCCTTCTGCTGCACCACCAGAATGCCGACCACCTGACGCTGATGCATGATGGGGGCGCCGAGGAAGGAGCGGAACGCCTCTTCGGCCACATCGGGCAGGAATTTGAAACTGGGATGCGCGGGGGCATCAGCCAGGTTGATCAGCTCTTCCCGCTGACCCACCAGACCGACGATGCCCTGCTCGTAGGGCAGGGTCACCTTGCCGACTGCGGACGGGGCCAAGCCGTCGGTAGCCGCCAGGCGATAGCGGCGCACCTCGGGTTCCGAGACATAGACGGAGCAGCAGTCCACTGCCATGGCGTGCCGGGTCTGGCTCACCAATGCTTGCAAGGCCTGCTCGAGGGTATTGGCCTCGGCCATGCTCTCGACGATACGTCTCAATTCCGTTAACAACTAATCTGTGCTCCTTAACGGGCGCGGTTGCGCCGCCCATCCTTCTTGTTGACCTGCACTGCCGGCACCGGCATCGCCAGCGGGGCAAACTCTTTCATGACCCGGCGGTAAACCTCCCGCTTGAACGAAACGACCTGACGCACCGGATACCAGAAGCTGACCCAACGCCAGTCGTCAAATTCGGGATGGCCATGACAGCCGAACTGGATCCGCGACTCCTTGCCCGAATTCAGCTGTAACAGGAACCATTTTTGTTTTTGGCCAATACAGACCGGTGAACTGTCCCAGCGGACAAGACGTTTGGGTAAACGGTACTTTAGCCAGTTACGACTGGTGGCCATGATGGTCACATCTTCGGGCTTGAGGCCAATCTCCTCATACAGCTCTCGATACATGGCCTGCTCTGGCGTTTCACCATCATCAACCCCCCCCTGCGGAAACTGCCAGGAGTGCTGCCCATAGCGTTTAGCCCACAACACTTGTCCTTCACGGTTACAGATCACGATACCGACATTGGGACGAAATCCGTCGCCATCAATCACGTGATCACCTTATAAAGGCTGAATCTATAAGGAGATTGTTCCACATTCACTCCGTGGCAGCAAACAAGGAGTGAATCCCCTGTTTCATGAATAACTTTCAATTTCAAACATACTTATAAACAAATCCAAGGATCCGCGCCACCAAGTTGCCCACCCAGGCTGTGCATAAAGCTGTTAGCAAACGGGTATATACAGTACTTTTTAACTGTACGCGAAAAGTGCCCCTCCGTATCACCACGCGACATAAAATATAAAAAATCATTATTTTTTATAAACTTGATATAAAACAACTGGATCTAGATCCATGTTCCCCCAAGAGTCAGATCCATGATCCGGATTGTGAACAAGTTCAACTGCTCAAAGATCCACCGCGGCGAAATTATCCACAGGAGTGGCACAATATCTACCCCGTTTACCCTGTGAAAATGGGGTGGCATTCACAATTTTTTGTAACATATCAGCGACTCCAACCACTTTCATCCACTTATCCAAGATTTCTGTGGATAACTGTGTGTAACATCATGCACAAACCCTTGGACAACTATTTCGAGGTCAAACCAGACCTGGCTTACTGCTCGATAAAACAGACAAAACCCTTTAAAATCATCACGATGAGCTGATAGCCCCCAAATTCTCTGCATTTGATCTTATCCACTCAGGATCGGTTATAAAAACAGCGATCCTTCTCGGGATCCTCCCCTGTTAGAATATGGCGAGCAAGATGGAGCCAACTATGCCAAGCAATCCCCAATCCGAGCAGGAGTTATTGAGCCGCGCCTATGCCATGGCCGGCTTCACGCTGGCACAGCTGGCAGCCGAGGCTGGCGTTGCGGTGCCCAAAGACCTGCGCCGTGACAAGGGGTGGGTCGGTCAGTTGATCGAGCTGCAACTGGGGGCCAGCGCAGGGAGCAAGCCGGAGCAGGACTTCCCGGAACTGGGGATCGAACTCAAGACGATCCCCGTGGATCCTCAAGGCAAACCGCTGGAGACCACCTTCGTCTGCGTTGCCCCGCTCATCGGCGTCAGCGGCCAGCGCTGGGAGGAGTCCAACGTGCGCAACAAGCTATCCCGGGTGCTCTGGATCCCGGTGGAAGGCAGTCGCGAGATCCCGGTTGGCGAGCGGCGGGTCGGCATGCCGCTGATGTGGAGCCCGAATGAAGAGGAAGACCGGCTACTGCGTCAGGACTGGGAGGAGCTGATGGACATGATAGTGCTGGGAGAAGTGGAGCAGATCAGCGCACGCCACGGCCAGGTGATGCAACTGCGGCCCAAAGCGGCCAACAACAAGGCGCTGACTCGCGCCATCGGCCGCGATGGTCAACCCATCATGACCCTGCCCCGCGGCTTCTATCTCAAGATCGACTTCACCCACAGTTTGCTGCAACGCTATTTTGCCTTGCCGACTTGATCTGCCTTATCAACATCTTTGTCATATGGTGGTATAAAAATAGACAGGAGCCATTTTTAACTCACAGACAAGGAGGCGTCATGCCACTGATCAAACAGTTTTTGAAGTCCAAGCCCGAGGTCAAGGTGACCTTTGCCGTAGAGAAAGAGGCGGCTGCAGGGGCGGAACAGGTGATGCTGATCGGCGAGTTCACCCAGTGGCAACCGGTCGAGCTGAAACGCATGAAGAGCGGCGAGTTCAAAGCCACCCTCAATCTGCCGACCGACGGCCCAGGGTACTTTGAATATTGCTACCAGCTCATCACTCCGGCAGGGGAAACCCTCTACGAGAATGACTGGGCTGCGGACGACTATGTGCCTGGCCCTTTCGGGCGTGACAACTCGGTGGTACGGGTCATCCAGTAACGGCAACCAGAGAGCCAATAGACGGATACAAAAAAGGCTCGCCATTGGCGAGCCTTTTCACTACCTGTCGAGCTATTTGCCGACATACCGACACCAATTCGAATCGAATTAGTTGAGCTTCTCTTTGATACGAGCAGCTTTGCCGGACAGGTTGCGCAGGTAGTACAGTTTGGCGCGGCGAACATCACCACGACGCTTCAGTTCTACACTGTGGATCAGCGGAGAGTGAGTCTGGAATACACGCTCAACACCTTCGCCGTTGGAGATCTTGCGAACGGTGAAAGCAGAGTGCAGACCGCGGTTACGCTTGGCAATAACGATGCCTTCGAAAGCCTGCAGACGCTCTTTACCACCTTCTTTAACACGAACTTGAACACGTACAGTGTCGCCCTGGGCAAAAGCCGGGATGTCGGTACGCAGTTGCTCTTGTTCAAGCTGCTGAATAATCTTGCTCATTGTCTTTCCTTACCTAGGATAAACTGAAAACTCTACTTAACGCTGTCACGCACTTCGCGGACATACTCGGCAAGAAGTGATTCTTGCTCGTCAGTCAGAGCTAGGTTGTTAATAAGTTCCGGCCTTCTTTGCCAGGTTCGTCCGAGTGATTGCTTGAGACGCCAGCGTCGAATCACTTCGTGATTGCCGCTTGTCAGCGCCTCGGGCACCGCCAATCCATCCAACACCTCCGGCCGAGTATAGTGGGGATGATCCAGCAAGCCATCCGTGAAGGAGTCTTGCTCGGCACTGGCCTGATCACCCAAAACCCCCGGGACCAGACGCGAAACCGCATCGATCAGGGTCATGGCAGGCAACTCGCCACCACTTAACACGTAATCCCCGATAGACCACTCTTCGTCGACTTCGGTTTGTATCACGCGTTCATCGATACCTTCGTATCGACCGGCTACCAGAATCAGTTTCTGATTCGTCGCCAACTCGGTTACGCCCGCTTGAGTCAGCTTGCGTCCCTGAGGAGAGAGATAGATGACTTTCGCCCCGTCTCCCGCCGCTTGCTTGGCTGCATGAATCGCGTCACGCAGCGGCTGAACCATCATTAACATGCCGGGCCCACCACCATAAGGACGATCATCGACCGTACGGTGTTTATCGTGGGTAAACTCCCGGGGGTTCCAGCACTCAATCTGCAGCAGGCCACTCTTGACGGCCCGACCCGTTACCCCGTGCTCGGTAATGGCTCGGAACATTTCAGGGAAGAGGCTAATAACCCCAATCCACATAAGAAACCTCCGGCACCCGTGTTAGCGCGGGAAACTAGAAACCAGGATCCCAATCAACTTCGATTGTTCGAGCAGTCAGATCAATATTCTTGATCACCTGCTCTTCCAGGAACGGAATCAACCGCTCCTTTGCACCAAAGGCATCTTTTACATTGGCCTCAACCACCAACACATCGTTGGAGCCGGTTTCCATCAATTCGGTCACCTTGCCCAGGTCGTATCCCTTGGTGGTCACCACGGAGCAACCAATCAGGTCACGCCAGTAGAACTCACCTTCAGGCAACACAGGCAACAGATCGGCGGGTACGCCAATCTCGACATTGGTCAATGCCAGGGCATCTTCGCGCACATCGATACCATCGAGTTTGCAGATCAGACCCTTGTTGTGACGTTTCCAGGATGAAACCCGAATTTCACGCCACGCCCCGTTCTGATTAATCAGCCAGGGGTTGTAATCGAAAATCGCTTCGGCAACATCGGTGAAGGAGTTCACTTTAAGCCAGCCCTTGATGCCATAAACGGTACCCAGGGTGCCCAGAACTACAGGTTTTTCCACCTTAACTCCTTACCGTTGGGCTGATTAAGCAGCTTTTTTAGCGTCTTTGATCAGCTTGGCAACGCGGTCAGAAACAGCGGCACCAGTAGCAACCCAATGCTCGATACGAGCCAGGTCCAGGTTCAGCTTTTCAGCTTGACCAGCAGCAACCGGGTTGAAGAAACCAACGCGCTCGATGAAGCGACCGTCACGGGCGCAACGGCTGTCAGAAACTACTACCTGGTAGAACGGACGCTTTTTCGCGCCACCACGTTGTAAACGAATGGTTACCATATCGTCCTCATTAACATCTAATGAACAAGGCCCGCAAACACGCGGACCCTAGCTTAAAATAAGCCGCGTAATTCTACTTGGATTCGTAATAATTGCAACCAAGCCAGCCATTTTTTGCGCAGAGCGGCAATGAAAAGGGGCCTGCAACTGCAGACCCCCATCAACACGCAGGCCGGATCAGAACGGGCCGCGACCGCCACCGAACCCGGGGGGCATCATGTTCTTCATCTGACTCATCATCTTGCGCATGCCGCCCTTGCCGGACATTTTCTTCATCATGCGCTGCATCTCGGTGAACTGCTTGAGCAGCTTGTTCACATCCTGCACCTGCATGCCGGAGCCTGCTGCAATACGGCGTTTACGGGACCCCTTGATGAGATCGGGATGGGCGCGCTCCTTGGGCGTCATGGAGCTGATGATCGCCTCCATTCGCACGGTGAGCTTGTCATCCATCTGATCTTTCACGTTATCCGGCAGCCCGGACATACCGGGCAGCTTGTCGAGCATCCCCATCATGCCGCCCATGTTGCGCATCTGGGCCAGCTGCTCGCGAAAATCTTCCAGATCGAAACCCTTGCCGCTCTTGACCTTGCTGGCCAGCTTGGCCGCTTTCTCTTTATCGACGTTGCGCTCGACCTCTTCGATAAGAGAGAGCACATCGCCCATACCGAGGATGCGGGAGGCGAGACGATCCGGGTGGAACGGCTCCAGCGCATCGGTCTTCTCACCCATACCGATAAACTTGACCGGCTTGCCGGTGATGTGGCGCACCGACAGGGCGGCACCACCACGGGCGTCACCATCCGCCTTGGTGAGGATCACACCGGTAAGCGGCAGCGCTTCGTTGAACGCCTTGGCGGTGTTGGCGGCATCCTGACCGGTCATGGCATCCACCACGAACAGGGTCTCGACCGGCTTGATGGTGGCATGCAGATCCTGGATCTCGGCCATCATCTCGCTATCAACGTGCAGACGACCGGCAGTATCGACGATCACCACGTCATAGAATTTCTTGCGCGCCTGATCGATGGCGGCGGTGGCGATATCGACCGGCTTCTGGCTGGCATCGCTCGGGAAAAAGTCGACGCCGATGTCGCTGGCCAGGGTCTCCAGCTGCTTGATCGCTGCTGGTCGATAAACGTCAGCACTGACCACCAGCACCTTCTTCTTGCTGCGCTCTTTGAGCAGCTTGGCCAGTTTGCCAACTGTGGTGGTCTTACCGGCACCCTGCAGACCGGCCATCAGGATGATCGCTGGCGGCTGGGCAGCCAGGTTGAGCTGTTCGTTGGCCTCCCCCATTACGGTGACCAGTTCACCGTGCACAATCTTGATGAATGCCTGGCCCGGGCTCAGGGATTTGGCCACCTCCTGCCCGACTGCGCGCTCTTTGACACGCGCGACGAAATCACGCACGACCGGCAGGGCGACATCCGCCTCGAGCAGCGCCATGCGGACTTCGCGCAGGGTTTCCTTGATATTGTCTTCGGTCAGGCGACCACGGCCACTGACATTGCGCAAGGTGCGCGAGAGTCGTTCAGTCAAATTCTCAAACATGACGGATTCCGGTTCTTGGCGTAATAAATTGGGGGCATTATAACCCAGAGCGGGCGCGAGGACGATTATTCACCGCACCGCAGCAGCAGGGAGCTTCTCCCTATATATGGGCAGATCGGCCGTTGCACAACTGGCGAGCACTTCTCGTGCAAGGTATACTGCCCCTCTTACCCTCAAAAGCTTGTGCAACAACGACCTGGTTATGATCGTAATCTCTGTTCTGGCCCTGGCGTTTTATCTGCTGGCCATCATCGCCTCCCTGCATCTGTTACTGAGCGCCAAGCCGGTGGGACAGCGCTCCCTGTTTGCCTGTATCGGATTGGCCCTGATCGCCCACGCCAGCGCCCTCGGTTCAGAGGTATTGCAGAGTTACGGCCAGAACCTGAGCATGCTCAACGTTGCCTCGCTGGTCAGCCTTATTATCAGTTGCTTCATGACTTGCGTAACCCGCCGCTTCAACGGCTGGATCCTGCTGCCGGTGGTCTACAGCTTCTCGGCCCTGTTGCTGGCTGCCAGCGCCTTGATCCCGGGTCGCTACATAACCCATCTGGAGGCCCACCCCCAGCTGTTGCTGCACATCGGCCTCGCCCTGATGGCCTACTCGGTATTGATGATCGCCTGTCTGTTTGCGCTGCAGCTCGCCTGTCTGGACAAGCAACTAAAATCTCGAAAAATCAGTAATCTGCCAGCCATGCCGCCACTGATGACGGTGGAAAAACGGCTGTTCCAGTTGATCTCTGCAGGGGTGCTGCTGCTGACACTCTCCATCGCCTCCGGCCTCTTCTTCCTCGAAGATATGTTCGCCCAGGGCAAGTCTCACAAGGCAGTACTCTCCATCCTGGCATGGTGTGTCTACGTTCTGCTGCTGTGGGGTCATCACACCTATGGCTGGCGCGGCCGTAAAGTCATCACACTCAGTCTGATCGGCAGCTTCATCCTGACTCTTGCCTACTTTGGCAGTCGCTTCGTCAAAGAAGTGCTGTTGAGCTGACACCTATACTTTTTTAGCCATACCATCCAACAGGAGCCCTTTTTGGACAGCATCTCAACGAGTACATTACTGATTGTTCTCGTTATCTTGATCCTTCTTTCCGCCTTTTTCTCCAGTGCCGAAACCGGCCTGATGTCCATCAACCGCTACAAGCTGCGGCATCTGGCACAGACCAAACACAAAGCCGCACGTCGTGTCGAGCAACTGCTCGCCCGCCCTGATCGCCTACTGGGGCTGATCCTGATCGGCAACAATCTGGTCAATATCCTCGCCTCCGCCATCGCCACCATCGTCTGTATCCGGCTGTTTGGTGATCTCGGGGTCGCCATCGCCACCTTCGGGCTGACCCTGGTGGTACTGGTATTCGGTGAAGTGACGCCCAAGACCCTGGCCGCCATGTTTCCGGAGAAGATCGCCTATCCCGCCTCCTGGATCCTCAAGGGGCTGATGGTGCCGCTCTCACCGCTGGTCTGGCTGATCAACGGCATCACCAGCGGCCTGCTCAAGATGCTGAAGATCAATCCTAACAAGGATGACTCCCTCAACACCGAGGAGCTGCGCACCATCGTCAATGAGGCGGGTAACCTGATCCCCCAGCGTCATCAGGAGATGCTGCTGAGCATTCTGGATCTCGACAAGATGCTGGTCGAGGACATCATGGTGCCACGCAGCGATATCTACGCCATCGACATCAACGATGACTGGAAAAGCATCCAGCGCCAGCTGGCCCACTGCGCTCACACCAAGATCCTCCTCTATCGCGACAATATCGACGACGTTGTCGGCTTTTTGCACGCGCGCGATGCCCTGCGGCTGGTAGCCAGGGACCAGTTCAACAAATCGAGTCTGTTGCGAGAAGTGGACGAGATCTACTTCATTCCGGAAGGAACGCCGCTCAACGTGCAGCTGGCCAAATTCCAGCGCAACAAGGAGCGAATTGGCCTTATCGTCGACGAATACGGCGACATTCAAGGGCTAATCACTCTGGACGACATTCTGGAAGAGATCGTGGGCGACTTTACCACCTCCATGACGCCTGCGCCGAGCGACGAGATCCACCCCCAGTCAGATGGTTCTTATCTGGTCGAAGGCTCAGCCAATATTCGTGAGCTGAACAAGGAGATGAACTGGCACCTGCCCATCGACGGCCCGCGTACCCTCAACGGCCTGATCCTCGAATATCTGGAAGAGATCCCCCAGCCCAACATCGGGATCCGGCTGGCCGGTTATCCTATCGAGATCCTCGATGTGGAGAACAATATGGTGAAGATGGCGCGGATCATGCCGGCATCATACCGAGCGGAGTCGGATTCGCAAGATTGAAAAAGGGCTGCCACTGGCAGCCCTTTTCTATTGCTCATCGTCACTGTTCATCTTCATCATCCGGCTCCAGCACCAGCGTCGGGATCAACTCGCCAAACACCCTCTGTAGCTCGTCACGGTTGGCCAGCAGGTCTTGCAGCGTATAGCTGTCCATCACCGCCAGAAACGCATCCATCGCCTCTTTCAGCGCACTCTTGAGCAGACAGACAGAGACGATGTGACAAGCGGGCGAGCCGCAGTCAATACCGTCCAGATTGCCTTCCAGCGCCCTGATCACCTGCCCGATATTGATGGTGGCGGGATCGCAAGCCATACGAATACCGCCATTCTTGCCACGCTGGGATTGCAGATAGCCCAGCTTCACCAGCTGATTGACCACCTTCACCATGTGGTTGCGGGAAACGCCATACAGGGCCGATACCTTGGCAACGCTCGACAACTCCCCTTCCGGCAGGGTGGCAAGATAGAGCAGGGCTCTCAATCCAAAATCTGTATAACTGGTTAGTCTCATAAAACCTGATTAGCGCGATGCGAAAAGTGGAGTATTGATTCAAATCAAATAAACATCTAGGATGCCACTTATTAAATGACATTTTATATGTTCAATTAGAACGAGGCCCCTATGCTAGATCAAACCACCGTTGCCGTCATCAAAAGCACCATTCCGCTGCTCGAATCGGCAGGCCCTGCCCTCACCCAGCACTTCTACCAACGAATGTTCAGCCATAACCCGGAGCTGAAAGATATCTTCAACCTGGCCCACCAACGCAGTGGCGGCCAGCCGCTGGCCCTGTTCAATGCAGTCGCCGCGTATGCAAAGAATATCGACAATCTGGGGGCGCTCGCCGGTGCGGTCGAGCGGATTGCGCACAAACATACCGGATTCCTGATCCAGCCGGAACAATATCACATTGTAGGTAGTCATCTCTTGGCCACGCTCAAAGAATTGGGCGGAAGTGCGGTCACCGACGAGGTGCTGGAGGCATGGGGCAAGGCGTATGGCGTGCTGGCAGACATCTTTATCGGCCGCGAGCGGGAGATCTATCAGGAAAAGGCCAATCAGGATGGCGGCTGGCAAGGTACTCGCACCTTCATCATCAAGGAGAAGCGAGCCGAGAGCGCCCTCATCACCTCCTTCCTGCTGGCGCCGGAAGATGGCAAGCCGGTACTGACCTTCAAACCGGGCCAATACCTCAGCATCAAGCTGGTTCACCCCGAGCTGGAATATCAGGAGATCCGCCAGTACTCCCTCTCCGATGCCCCCAACGGGCAGGATTACCGCATCAGCGTCAAGCGTGAGCCGCAGGGTCAGGTCTCCAACCTGCTGCACGATCACCTGCTGGCGGGTGACAAGATCGAGGTGATGCCTCCTACCGGCGATTTCTACCTGAAAGCCGACAGCCAGACCCCGGTGGTACTGCTCTCAGCCGGTGTCGGCGTGACGCCGATGATGAGCATGCTCAACCAGCTGCTGGAAAGTGCTCATCAGGCCGAGATCACCTGGCTGCACGCCTGCGAACAGGGTGCTGTACACGCCTTCCGGGAGGATATTCAGCAAAAATCCCGCCAGCATCCCAACTTGCTGAGCCGGGTCTGGTATCGGGAGCCGGAGGCCAGCGATGTACAGGGTGAAGATTATGACCTGGCCGGCACCATGGATCTGACTGCCGTGAAAGAGCGCATCACGCCAGAGGCCCACTACTACTTCTGTGGCCCTGTCGGCTTTATGCAGGAGATCAAGCGGCAGCTGCTGGCGGCTGGGGTGTCAGCCGGGCAGCTCCATTACGAAGTTTTTGGCCCCCACCAAGATCTCTAAGGCGCGGGCAGCCATATAACAGAGGGAGGTCCCGGCCTGTCATGGCACGGCGGCTGGAACCGGACCCACAGGTGCAGATCTGTGGGTCATTTTTTTGGATCAGTGCATCGCCTTGGCGCGGGCCACCACGTTGGCCGGCATCCGGTTGCCAAGACGGTTGAGCAGACTCGCCGCCTTCTGGTGCAGCGCCTTGTCACCGATGACGGAGCCATGGAGCCAGCGATAGGCGTCCTCATAATCAAGCGGACTGCCCATCCCCTGCAACAGCATCTCGACCCACTCGATGCGAGCCCGCAGAAAACCGAGGCTGGCCGCCTCGCGCATCAGTGTTTCGGCTCGCACCAGATCCTTCTGCACCAAAGTTCCTTTCCAGTAGTAGCGACCCAGCTGCTCCAGCGCCGGCGCCAACCCCTGATTGGCCGCCTCCCACATATATTGCACCCCGAGCTCGGCATTGGATTTGGTGCAGACACCCCACGCCAGCATATCCCCCCAGAGGAATTGATAGGCCGGGATCTTCATCACCGAGGCGCGCGCTTCGATATCCTGAGTCAGCTGACAGCGATCCTGCTTCACCTGAGTGAGATGGCGCCCCTGCTCAATCCAGTTGAGCAGCTCGTCCTGACGATAGAGCGGCACCGCCTGCAACTCGCCAGCGGCCAGAGGCGCGGGAGGCGCCACCACAGCGGCAGGCTCCGCCGGTTTTGGCAGCGGCGCGGCCCCCTCGCCACTGCTGGCAACGGGTGTGACCGGCTCGGCCGGAAGCAAGACGGGGACTGCCTCAGAGGGCGCTGGCGTAGCAGCAGAGACAGGGGCCGTTGCCACCGCAGCACTGCTTGCGGTCGGTGCCGATGCACTTGCTGCAGGCGCATCGCTCGATACGGCAGCCGATACCGCCTCGGCACCATAGAGGGGCGCGGTGAATGCACCGACAAGAACGAGAAGGGTAAGGGGTTTCATCATAAGGATCTCCTGCTGCACTCTGTTATCGGCACCAAGCCCCATCCCCTTAGCCTGCCGGGCGGATCTCATCAATACAAAAGGGAGCCGAAGCTCCCTTGTTGGCACGGTTGACCCGCTTACTTGACGAAATCGACACCCAGCTGGATATCGGCTTTCAGGGTAGCCAGCATGCCTTCCATCGCTTCCTGCTCGAAGGCGCTCAGCTTGCCGTAATCCAGTACGGTTTCGACGCCATTCTTGCCCAGCAGTACCGGCTGCGCGAAGAAGGTGGCGTGCTCGCCATTGCCTTCCACGTAGGCGCACTCGATGACGTTGGCTTCGCCCTGCAGACCCTTGATGAGGGAGAGACCAAAACGGCAAGCCGCCTGCCCCATGGAGAGGGTGGCGGAACCGCCACCGGCCTTGGCTTCTACCACTTCGGTACCGGCATTCTGGATGCGCTTGGTCATGGCAGCCACTTCTTCAGCGGTGAAGGAGGCGCCTTCAATCTGGGAGAGCAGCGGCAGAATGGTGACGCCACTGTGACCACCGATCACATTGACGCGAACCTTGTCGATGTTCAACCCTTTGGCAGCGGCCACGAAGGTCTCGGCGCGGATCACGTCCAGGGTGGTGACACCGAACAGGCGACGCTTGTCATAGACACCGGCTTTCTTCAGCACTTCGGCGGCGATAGCCACAGTGGTGTTGACCGGGTTGGTGATGATGCCGATCAGTGCTTTCGGGCAAGTGGCCGCGCACTTCTCGACCAGATTCTTGACGATACCGGCGTTGATATTGAACAGGTCGGAGCGATCCATCCCCGGCTTGCGTGCCACACCGGCGGAGATCAGCACCACATCGGCCCCAACCAGCGCAGGAGTCGGATCTTCACCGCAGAAGCCCTTGATGGCGACGTCGGTAGGAATATGACTGAGGTCAACGGCCACACCCGGAGTAACCGGGGCGATGTCATACAGGCTCAGCTCGGAGCCAGCCGGCAGACGGTTTTTCAACAGCAGAGCGAGGGCTTGACCGATGCCACCAGCGGCACCCAGAACGGCAACTTTCATGATCAACTCCATGTTTAAGCGTAGGTTTAAGGTTGTTTGTTGTTGTGCGCCCAACCTTAATGGATCCCCCCATAAAAAACAATCTGATAACAGTTGCAGTCACGGGTTCTGTGAGCCACGAAACACGCGGGAGCAAAAATTGGAGGGAAATACAAAAAGTTGGAGGAGAAGCACAGTTTTTCTGCACTTCTCCTTACCATAAAGAGGTAGTTCTGAAGGTCTCAGGATTGGAATGCCAACGCCCGTTTTTCACACCAGCGAAAACCAATTGTTAACAATCCGTTCATCGCCAGATAAAGCCCACCAGCCACCCCGAACACCGCCAGGGTATCGTAGGTCTGGGCATTCAACCCCTGCGCCAGCCCCATGATGTCCATGATAGTGATAGTACTGGCGAGGGAGCTCCCCTTGAGCACCAGGATCACCTCGTTGGAGTAGGCAGGCACCAGATGACGGGCGGCGTGGCGCACCTTCATCCAGAGGGTCTGGCGACCGTTAAAGCCAAGCGCACGACACGCCTCTACTTCACCGGCCGGGATGGCATCGAGCGCCCCCTTGAACAACCGGGTGGAGTAGGCCGCCGTATTGAGACCCAGCGCCAGCACGGCGCAGAACCAGGGCTGCTTGAGCAGCGGCCAGAGCGGGCTGGCTTTCAGCCACTCGAACTGACCCGGCCCGTAGTAGATAAGGAAGATCTGAATGAGCAGCGGCGTACCGGTAAAGAGCAGCACCCACAGCTGCACCAGCTGGGTCGCCACCGGCAGGCGCAGCTCCAGCACCCAGGTCATCAGGACTGCCAACACAATCCCCAGCAGCAGGCTGAACAGGGTCAGCTCCAGCGTGGTGACAAGACCGCCCAGCAACGTAACGAGATACTCTTGCATCAGTTAGCCTCCGTAGCGGCGGGTGTAGCGGGCAGCCAGCCCGAGGCCATATTCACTCACCAGACTGATGGCCAGATAGATGAGGGCCGCGGCGGCATACCAGGTGAAAGGCTCATAGGTACTGGCCGAGGCCATCTGAGCCTGACGCATCATCTCGTTAACCCCGATAAGCGACACCAGCGCGGTATCTTTCAGCAACACCAGCCACTGGTTGCCGAGGCCCGGCAGGGCATGACGCCACGCCTGCGGCAACACGATGCGAAAGAAGATGTGGCTCTTGCTCAATCCCAGCGCCAGTGCTGCTAATCGTTGCCCGGCAGGCACCGCATTGAGCGCCGCTCGCAGGGTCTGGGTCGCATAGCTGGCAAACAGCAGGGAGAGCGCCAGCACGCCACAGGCGAACGGGCTGAACTCCACATACTCGCCAGTGATGAGGAACAACACCTGGGTCGAGCCGAAGTAGATGAACAGCACCACCAGCAACTCGGGCAGGCCACGGATCAGCGTGGTCAGGGTGGCCACCGGCCACACCAGCGCACGCTGCTTGCTGAGCTCGGCGGCACTGAACGCCAGTGCCAATACCATGCCCCCGACCAGTGATGCCAAGGCCAGCCCGAGGGTCATCCAGGCTGCATCCAACAACAGGCTCAACATGGCTTACTGCGCGAAGTATTTGTCGAAGATTTTCTGATAGGTGCCGTTGGCCTTGATCTCGGCCAGCCCCTTGTTCAGCTGGGTCAGCAGCTCCTGATTGCCCTTGGCGACCGCGATGCCAAAGCCGGTACCGAAGTACTTGGCATCGGTCACCGGTGCACCCACCACCGCATACTCCTTGTGCTGCTTCAGCCAGTCGGCAGCAACGGCGGTATCAGCAAAGACACCGTCGGTACGGCCATTCATCATGTCGAGGAAGGCGCTCTGGTAGCTGGCATAAGGCACGGTCAGCAGACCCTTGCTCACCCAGTTATCCACCAGATAGGACTGGTGAGAGGTGCCGTTCTGCACGCCGACTGTCTTGTCGACCATCTCTTCCGGCCCCTTGAAGGCCCCTTTCTTGGCGACGAATACTGCCGAGTTCTCGTAGTAGATGTCGGAGAAGTCGACCTGCGCGGAGCGCTCCGGGGTCACATCCATGGCGGCAATGGCGGCATCATAGCGACGGAATTTGAGGCTGGGGATCAGGCTGTCAAAGGCCTGGTTGTGGAAGCTGCACTCCAGCTTGGCCTGCTCGCAGATGGCGCGCGCCAGATCGATGTCAAAACCCTGAAACTCGTTCTTGTCATCCAGGTATTCGAACGGCGCGTAGGTGGCCTCGGTGGCGAACTTAACCTCTTTGGCCATGACGGAGGTACTCAACAGGCCCATGGCAGCAACCAACAACAGACTCTTTTTCATGACAGCTTCCTTATCGATTCAATATCAATGCATCAAGAATTCGGCAAACCGGCTGGTTTGCGGGGATTGGAAAATGGCAGCGGTGCCGGATTCGATGATCCGCCCCTTCTCCAGATAAATCACCTGGCTGGCCACCTTGCGGGCAAAGTCGACCTCGTGGGTCACCACCACCTGGGTAATGCCGGTCTGGCTCAGGTTGCGGATGATCTCGGCCACCTCTTTGGTGATCTCGGGATCGAGGGCAGCAGTCGGTTCGTCAAACAGCAGCACTTCCGGGTCCATCATCAGGGTACGGGCAATGGCCACCCGCTGCTGCTGGCCGCCAGAGAGACGGGCAGGCCAGGCATCGCGCTTGTCGGCCAGTTGCAGCTGGGCCAGCAGATAGGCCCCCTTCTCGATGGCGGCCTCCTTGCTCATGCCAAGCACCTTGACCGGCGCTTCAATCAGATTCTCCATCACAGTGAGATGTGGCCAGAGATTGTACTGCTGGAACACCATCCCCACCTTGCGACGCAGCAGTTGGGACTGGCGGTTGAATTCGGCAGTAGAGAGGGAGATCGGGAAAGAAAATTCACTTTCGCCAATCCGCAGAACACCCGCATCCGGGGTATCCAGCAGGTTCATCATCCGTAGCAGGGAACTCTTGCCAGCACCGCTCGGGCCCAGCAACACCAAGGTTTCACCGGGGGATGTCCGAAAGCTGACCTGTTGCAGAACCGGCACCTTGTGCCAGGACTTCTCGATACCTATTAATTCAATACCCATACAGCCCAATTGAATAAGTTTTCAAAATTTCATCCCGATTCTATCCCTAATAAAGGTTGATGCAAGCCATTTTTGAATCAATATGCAGAACAAGCGCCACTTCCTTGCAAAAAACGGCATATGAATGCAAAATGGCCCCGCTGTTCGTATCTGCCGCCTGTATCGCACAGGCCGCCACACCTCCTCATTCGTGAGACCAAGATGAAACACAACGACAAGCAAGAAAAACTGGCCAAGGCCTTTAAAGCCTTGCTGAAAGAAGAGCGCTTTGGCTCCCAGGCAGAAATCGTCACCGCCCTGCAAGAGCTGGGCTTCGAGAACATCAACCAGTCCAAGGTATCGCGCATGCTGAGCCGCTTCGGCGCCGTTCGCACTCGCAATGCCAAAATGGAGATGGTCTACTGCCTGCCGGTGGAACTGGGCGTGCCCACCACCTCCAGCCCGCTCAAGAATCTGGTACTGGACGTCGATCACAACGGCGCACTGGTGGTGATCCACACCAGCCCAGGTGCAGCCCAGCTGATCGCCCGCCTGCTCGACTCCCTTGGCAAGGCAGAGGGAATCCTCGGTACCATCGCCGGTGATGACACCATCTTCATCACCCCGACCAGCGACACCGATATCGAAGAGCTTTACCTCTCCGCCCTCGAGTTGTTCGAACAGACGCCGTAATGGCCGCTACCGAGTCATCGCGGTCAAGCCAGAACGAAAAATCCCGGCCAAGGCCGGGATTTTTGTTTTCTGAGTCTTCGTCAGGCGGGCTTATTTGCCCTGCGCCATCAGAAAACCCTCCGATGGGGCGAAGAAAGCCGCGCCGGTCACTGCCTTGGTAAAGCGCAGCAGGTGGTCGAAGTGGCTGCCCTCCCCCTTGTACATGCTGGCCAGCATGGCGTTGAAGTGCTGCGGTGTGCGGCAGCAGGAGATGAAGTAGAGCCCCTGCTCGGTCATGGTGCCCCAGGGCATGCTCTGGCGCAGGATCTCCATGGATTCCCCTTTCGGCGTCTTGAGGTTGACCCGCTTGATGTGGGCGGTCAGCGGTTTGGCGGCAGACTCATACTCGATGTTGTCGGGCTTGGTTCGACCGATAATGTCTTCCTGTTCTTTCTGCGCCAGCTTCTCCCAGTCGCTCATGGCGTGGACCCAGCGCTGAACGTGGATGTAGGAGCCACCGGCAAACTCGCCATCGGCCACCAGCGCCACTTCGGCACGGTGTTCATCCTGCGGGTTCTCGGTGCCATCGACGAAACCGGTCAGGTCACGGCAATCCAGATTGCGGAAACCGCGCACCTCTTCGGCCAGCTCGACCACTCCAGCCAGCAGCGCCATCACACGGTGACCGGCGTGGTGCAGCACATCCACCCGATCGGCTCGCAGCTGAATAAAGAGATCAAACGGGGTGTTGGGGGCTTCCTGACCGTTGGCGGATTGCGCCATAAAGCTGCGGAACTGGGGCGGACGGGCGGCAGGGTAGAGACCATCCCAGGCATCGGCGCCAACGGCAACCAGACCGCTGAAACCGGCATCGGGGAAATCGGCGGCGACCGCCTGCCACAGGGCGGGCAGTTTGGCCAGAAGGCCGACCAGTTCGGCGGCATCGCCGGTACGATTGAACATCAGATAGAGGGCGTGCAGATTCGGCTCTGCGCAGATCCCGGCTTGGGCTTTCATATATCTCTCCCCTGAGTAGGCGTTAGCGTTACGGGCTATTTGCGTTGCGCGATTATAAACCAGAGTGGATCCAGTTCTTTGATTTCACGACGATATCACGCGTTCAGGGCAAAGGGTCAAACAACACCAATCCATGGGGAGCGACCTTGATCCGTGCCCGCATCCCATCAAGGGGCTCGCCAATGCTCGCCTCCAGCTGCAGATCGCCACACTCGAACAGCACCCGGCAGTGGTGGCCGAGGAACTGCTGCTCCACCACCTTGAGCTCGCCATCTGCGGCGCTCTCCAGCAACAACTGCTGGGGTCTGAGCATCAGCTGCAACTGCTCGCCCACCGCCCGGCCATGAGGCTCGCTGCCACAAATGACCCCGAGCGCCGTCTGCACGCAGTGGCTGTCCACCACCTCGGCAGCCAGATAGTTGACCCCGCCGAGAAACTCCGCCACGAAACGGTTTTGCGGACGGCGATAGAGCTGCTCAGGCTGGCCCACCTGCTCGATGTGACCGGCGCGAAACAGCGCCAGCCGATCGGCGAAGGCGAACGCCTCCTCCTTGCTGTGGCTGACGAAGATGGCGCCGATCCCCTGCTGCTTGAGCAGGGCGCGGATCTCGAGGATCAACTTCATCCGCACCTGGGTATCGATGTTGGAAAAAGGTTCATCCAGAAGCATCAGCCGCGGCTTGCACACCAGCGCCCGGGCGATGGCCACCCGCTGCTGCTGACCACCGGAGAGCTGGTGCGGATAACGATCCCCCAGCCCCTGCAGATTGACCAGCGCCAGCGCCTCGTCCACCTGCTGCTGGCGGGCGCGGCGATCGAGTTTGGTCAGGCCAAAGCCGACGTTGTCAGCTACCGTCAGGTGGGGGAAGAGGGCGTAATCCTGAAAGATCATCCCGATATTGCGCGCCTCGGGCGGCATGCCGACACCCGGCCCGTCGAGCAGGGTATCGCCGAGGCGAATCGTGCCCTCTGCCAACGGCAGCAGCCCTGCGATGGCCTTGAGCAGCGTGGTTTTGCCGCAGCCACTGGCTCCCAGCAGGCAGACGATCTCGTTGTCTGCCACCGTCAGGGAGAGCTGCTCCAGCACATTGCGGCCGTTGTAACGGCAGCTGACATTTTCAACCTGCAAACAGGACAAGGCTGACTTCCTCTCGTTTCTAGCGGCGTGCGGCCTTTCGGTTCAGCACACCGCATGCAATTTCATTGACCGACGCGGCGACTCAGTGGCCCGGACTGTCCAGACTGCGGTTGACCCAGATCAGCGGCAACAGTCCTACCAGCACAATGACGATAGCGCCCAGGGCGCCGCGCTCCAGCATCTCGTCCGAGACAAACTGATAGACGTGGGTCGCCAGAGTATCGAAGTTGAACGGCCGCAGCAGCAGGGCGGCGGGCAGCTCCTTCATGGATTCGATGAATACCAGCATGGCACCGGCAAACAGACCTCGGCGCACCAGCGGCAGATGGACCCGCCGCAGCATGCCGCCATCCCCCTGCCCCAGGGAGCGGGCAGCCATGTCGAGACTGGGGGAGATCTTGCCCATGCTGCTCTCCACCGAGCCGATGGCGATGGCCACGAAGCGCACCAGATAACCGAACACGATGGCGGTGATGGTGCCGGTCAGCAGCAAGCCCGGCCCCTGACGCCCGAGCCACTCGGCCAGATCGTTGATGGCAAAGTCGAGGGCGGTGAGCGGCACCAGCACCCCGATGGCGAGCACGGTGCCCGGCATGGCGTAACCCATGGCGGCAATGCGCAGGGGCAACAGACTCTTTATCCCGCCATCGAGGCGGCGGAAGAAGCCGAGCAGCAGGGCGATGCCCATCGCCAGCAGAGCTGTCAGCGCCGAGATAGCCAAGCTGTTGCCGGCGAAGCGGACAAACTCCGGCGTCCACGACAGCTCGAAATAGCGCACCCCGTAATCGAGCAGGATGACGAACGGCAGAGCGAAACCGGCCAGCACCAGCCCCCAGCACCAAAAAGCGGCAAGAGCGCGACTCATCCCCTTGAGCGGATAGCGCAGCGGCTGCTCATGGCCCATGGACTTCTGGAACACCTGCTGCCGACTGCGCGAGCGGCGCTCCAGCGCGATCAGCAGCACCACCGCCAGCAGCATCAGGCAGGAGAGTTTGGCCGCGGTGGCCAGACTGCCGTAACCGAGCCAAGTGTCGTAGACCGCCGTGGTCAGGGTGTTGATGGCAAAGAAGTGGACGGTGGCGAAATCGGCCAGCGTCTCCATCGCCACCAGCGATACCGCCACCATGATGGCGGGGCGCGCCAGCGGCAGACTGAGGCGACGAAAGCTCTGCCACGGGGTACAGCCGAGCAGGCGGCTGGAGTGAATGAGGCTGACTGACTGCTCCAGAAAGGAGGCGCGGGTCAGCAGATAGACATAGGGGAACAGCACCAGTGCCAGCACCCAGGCAGCGCCGCCAAGGGAGCGAATGGCCGGAAACCAGTAATCGGCCGGACTGTTCCAGCCAAAGAGGGCGCGCAACCCGGCCTGTAGCGGGCCCGAGTAGTCGAGCAGGTCGGTATAGACGTAGGCGACGATATAGGAGGGCATGGCCATCGGCAGCATCAGCGCCCACTGCAGGGCACGACGCCCCGGCACCTGACACATGGCTACCAGCCAGGCGGTTGGCACACCAAACAGCAGGCTGAGCAGCACCACGCCAACCACCAGCCCCAGGGTATTGGCCAGATAGTCGAGCAGCACGGTATCGGCGAGGTGGCGAAACAGCTCTCCCTCAGCCGAGAAGGCTGAGAAGAGCAGAGCGAGCACCGGCAAAGCCAGCAGCAGGGCGGTGGCCCAGCTGCCGGTCATCCATCCAAAATTTTTCATGAGACCACAGATGTTGATGGGGCCGTTGGCCCCATCTGATTACAAATCGAACTTCACTTCATCCAGCAACTGCAAGGCGTCCTTGCGGTGCTTGGCGTAATCGCTGACCGGTAGTGCGTCAGACTTGAAACTGCCCCAGGACTTGACCATGGCGGAAGGCTCGACTCCGGCCTTGACCGGATATTCGGCGTTCACATCCGCATACATGTGCTGGGCGGTGTCGCCAGCCAGAAACTCCATCAGCTTCTGGGCCTCGGCCTTGTTCTTGGCATACTTGGTCATGGCCACGCCACTCACGTTGACGTGTGCACCGCGGTCGGCCTGGTTCGGGAAGTTGATATAGACCGCATCCGCCCAGGACTTCTGAGCAGGATCTTTCAACATGGCGCCCAGATAGTAGCTGTTGCCGAGTGACACGTCACAGATACCATCCTTGATCGCCTTGACCTGATCCCGGTCGTTGCCCTGCGGCTTGCGCGCCAGGTTGGCCTTGACCCCTTCCAGCCAGGTTTTGGTCTCGGCCATGCCGTGATGGGCAATCATGGAGGAGACCAGCGCCACATTGTACTCATGCTTGCCGCTGCGGGTGCAGATTTTCCCTTTGAATTCCGGTTTGGCCAGATCTTCGTAGCTGATGGTGTCGAGCTTGCCGAGGCGATCCTTGCTGGAGTAGATGGCGCGAACCCGGGTGGTCAGGGCGAACCAGCGATTCTCCGGATCACGATAGATGGCGGGGATGTTCTCCTGTAGGATCTTGCTGTCCACCGGCTGCACCAGCCCCTTGTCCACCAGATCGGTCAGACGGCTGATATCGACGGTCAGCATCAGGTCGGCCGGAGAGAGCTTGCCTTCCCGCTCTAGACGCTCGTTCAATCCCTCTTTGGCGAACACCACGTTCACCTTGATGCCAGATTCCTTCTCGAACTGCTGGATGATGGGCTTGATCAGCTCATCCTGCCGGTTGGAGTAGACATTCACTTCCCCGGCCGCCAATGCCGACTGAGCTGCCAACGCAGAGAAAGCCAGTGCCAACATCTTCATTTTCATCATCCATTCCTTGATTAGCTATACAGAGTGATAACGATTTCCGTTTGCATTCTGCATACATCTTATAAGCGGATCAAGAAAGCTCGCCGTCGCCACATCACATATTTAATCGCCCATAAATGAAAAGGGCCGGATGGAATCCCATTCGGCCTCTTCTGAGCAAAACGTTATATTGATCAGGCTTCAATAAGCGCTCACGCCATCGGAAATTCCCGAGATCGGGAGGTCAACAAATCTGTACGTCACGGATGCGGTTCATCACAGCGCCTCGTCGTCACTCTCGCCGGTGCGGATGCGCACCGCTTGCAGCAAGTCGTAGACAAAGATCTTGCCGTCGCCGATCTTGCCGGTATAGGCCGCCTTGCAGATCGCCTCGATCACCCCTTCCACGTTATCATCGGCGGTAGCAATCTCCAGCTTCACCTTGGGCAGGAAGTCGACCTGATACTCGGCTCCCCGGTATAATTCGGTGTGTCCCTTCTGGCGGCCAAATCCCTTGACCTCGGACACGGTCAGCCCTTCCACCCCCAGGTTGGCAATAGCCTCGCGGACATCGTCCAACTTGAACGGTTTGATAATCGCACTAATCAGCTTCATCTGGTTGCTCCCAATCCATGGTGTGTCATGAATCGGGTTTCAATTCTTATGCCAAGTATTTTTATTGTTTTATTTCATATAGATAGAGTTTAATGCCTGCGCCATTCGCCAGGAGCATCCCCATAACCGGCCAGCACGCCCCATAATGAGGCACCATGCTGCAGCGGTCAGCGGGTATGCACCAAACAAGAGCAAAACAGCATGTTAGTTATCTCCAACAGCGTCACGATTCCATGGCATGAGCTGCAATTTCAGACCATGCGGGCACAGGGCAACGGTGGACAGCACGTCAACAAGACCGACTCCGCCGTCTGGTTGCGCTTCGATTACCGCAACTCTCCCAGCCTGACGCCCCTCTACAAGGAGGGTCTCGACAAGCTGAGCGACAGCCGGGTACACGATGGCTTTATCCTGATCCGGGTCGAGAGCCATCGCAGCCAGGATATGAACCGCAAGGAGGCGATGAGCCGTCTGGTGGAGTTGCTGAAGAAAGCAGCCTGGCGCCCCAAGGCCCGTCATGCCACCAAGCCGACCCGCAGCTCCCAGCGCAAACGGGTCGATGCCAAAAAGCGCAAGGGGGATATCAAATCCACCCGCGGCAAACCGGTTCTGGACTGAGCCACCCCGCGGCCCCCTGCTGGTCGCCATCGATCAGGATGGCCTGCGCTATGTGGAGTTCGTGCAGGGGGAGCAGCCGGTCACTCCGACCGATGAGTGGCTGCGTGATGACCTGGCTCTTGCTCCTTTCGTCGAGCAGTTCACCGCCTATTTCGCCGGAAAATTGCAGCAGTTCGCTCTGCCCATGGCAGCGAAGGGCACCCCGTTCCAACAAACGGTGTGGAATGCTTTGTGCGATATCCCCTATGGCGAGACCGTCAGCTATCTCGAGATTGCCCAGGCTATCGGCAATCCCAAGGCGGTGCGGGCAGTGGGCGCTGCCAACGGGCGCAATCCGCTGAGCATCATAGTGCCCTGCCATCGGGTGATCGGACGCAGCGGCGATCTGACCGGCTATGCTGGCGGCATTCCCATCAAGCGCTGGTTGCTGGCTCTGGAACAGACAGGCACGGCATTCGAGCTGGTCCCATGAGACGATGAGCGCCCCGGAGAGGGACAGGACAATATCGTGATCAGAATGAAAAGGCTTTCAGTCAGTGACCACGCGTTGCTGACAAGATGAACAGAAAATGAAGAATCGCCTCAGAACTACTTCAGATTGAGCTTGGCATGATGGCTCCATACTTGAATGGCACGGCTCATTCGCTGATTCAAGTAGCACCCATGTGACGCTTCCAATCTGTCTTTTTCCCCGCGCCTCCTCTGAGGCGCTTTTTTTGTGCCAACACAGCAGGCTACCACCCGGGTTGAGTGGCCTGAGCGCAACAAAATATGCGCCCGCCCAAAAAACCAGAGGCGAAGGATCCTCCTTCGCCTCTGACGTAACAGCTGGCTACTCGCTCTGGGGCAGGAACTGCAGCTCCGGCGCCGAGGAGGTCAGCACATCGGCGCAATAATCCCAGGTCGAGATGCGATAGTGCTGCAGATCTTCATCCAGATGCAGGCCGTCCGACTCCTGATGGAACCAGCTGGCAAAACGGGATGGGGTGATGAGCTGGATCTGCTCTTCGATAGCGTGACTATCCTTCCCCTCGGCCAGATCGCAATCTTCGATGACCCGCAGGGCGTAGATATGGCGAAAATAGACCCGGCAGAGGATTTGCGGGGGCAGATCGATGCTGCGTGCCCGCCCCAGCATGATGGTCAGAGAGTCGCTCCAGAGATCCTGATGCAGCTCGGCCACAACCAGACCGGGCGGTAGCTGGCGGGACGGAGCCCAAGGGACGGCAACCTGCCGAATGGCATTTTTCTGTTCCATATTCACCTCACGACGACTCGCTCCCTGTCTTGAGTCTATCTGAACCACATAGTCCCGGCGAAGGCAATCGATGGACAATAAAAACGGCAATAAAAAAGCCGACGTATCAAACGTCGGCGAATAAAAAGTGCTTACAACAGAGGATTCACATATTCAGACCCGCGGGTCGAAAGATTGGTTCCCTCTTTTTGTAATTAATTTTCGGCGCGTTTAAACATCAGGGTATTGGCGTCCGACTCTTCCGGCACAAAGTAGTAGCCCTCGGCGTTGAAACCGGTCAGCTGCTCCACCTCGGTCAGACGGTGCTTGATGATGTGGCGAGCCATCATGCCGCGCGCCTTCTTGGCGTAGAAGCTGATGATCTTGAACTGGCCATTCTTCTCATCCTTGAACACCGGTGTGACAATCCGCCCTTTCAGGCTCTTGGGGCGTACCGACTTGAAATACTCGTCGGAGGCCAGATTGATCAACACTTCATCCCCCTGCGCTGCCAGCGCGTCGTTGAGATGGTGAGTGATCACCTCCCCCCAGAACTGGTAGAGATCCTTACCGCGGCTATTGTCGAGCCGGGTCCCCATCTCCAGCCGGTAGGGCATCATCAGGTCGAGGGGACGCAACACGCCGTAGAGGCCGGAGAGCATCCGCAGGTGTGCCTGAGCGAAGTCAAAATCGGCCTCGCTGAAATCCTCCACCGCCAATCCGGTGTAGACATCCCCCTTGAAGGCCAGCAGCGCCTGACGGGCATTGGCGGGGGTGAAATCTGGCTGCCACTCGGCAAACCGGGCGGCATTGAGACCGGCCAGCTTGTCACTGATCTTCATCAGTGTGGCGATCTGGTCAGGGCTCAGTTGGCGGGCACGACTAATCAGTTCGGCAGAGTGATCCAGCAGCTCGGGTTGGGTGAAACGGGGTGTCACCAGCGGTGACTCGTAATCCAGCGTCTTGGCCGGGGAAACCACAATCAGCATAACGTTCCTTTATGGCGAGGGGCCGAACGGCAGAGCGGCCCCATGATTCATTCATCCAGCGTCACATTGTCCAGCGTACCGGTGCCGAGCCGCTCGCGACCGGAGAGCTTGATCAGCAGTCGCAGGTCGTTGGCCGAGTCGGCGTGGGCGAGTGCCTCACTGTAGCCAATCTGGCCGGCGCAGAACAGGCTGAAAAGCGCCTGATCGAAGGTCTGCATACCCAGCTCGGTGGATTTGGTCATCACCTCCTTGAGGCGATGCATCTCTCCCTTGCGGATAATGTCGGTGATGAGCGGGGTATTGAGCAGGATCTCGAACGCGGCGCAGCGCCGCTTGCCATCCATACTCGGCACCAGCTGCTGGGCGACGATGGCCTTGAGGTTGAAAGAGAGATCGAACAGGAACTGGCGGTGTTTGTCTTGCGGCACCAGATGGAGGATGCGATCCAGCGCCTGATTGGCATTGTTGGCATGCAAAGTGGCGAGACAAAGGTGTCCCGTCTCGGCGAACTGCAGGGCAAATTCCATGGTCTCCTGACTGCGGATCTCACCGATCAGGATCACGTCAGGCGCCTGACGCAGCGAGCTTTTCAGCGCCACATCGAACGACTCGGTATCGATCCCCACCTCTCGCTGGGTCACCAGACTACGACCATGCTGATGGACGAACTCCACCGGATCTTCCACCGTCAGAATGTGACCATCGGCATGCTGGTTGCGATAGCCGATCATCGCCGCCTGGGTAGTCGATTTGCCCGCCCCGGTGGCGCCGACAAACAGCACCAGCCCCCGCTTGGCCATCGCCACCTCTTGCAGGATCTTGGGTAGCTGCAGGTCTTCAAAGGTGGGAATGCGGGTCTCGATACGCCGCACCACCATGCCGGGCAGCTCCTGCTGCCAGAAGGCGCTGACCCGAAAACGGCCAAGCGCCTCGCGATAGATCGCGTAGTTGGCCTCCTTGGTGCGGATATAGCGCTCGAAGTGATCGCTGCTGAGGGTATCCCTGACCAGCGTCAGCGCCCCCTTCTTGTCGAGCGCTTCCCCCCCCAGCGACACCAGATGGCCATTTACCTTGAGGGTGGGCGGCGAGCCCACCGTCACAAATAGATCCGATCCCTTTCGCTCGACCAGCTCGCTCAGCAGATCATCCAGATTCATCATCTATCCCTCCTGGGTGCGAGTCGCTTAAATGCTGTTGGGATCCACTGCCTTGGCCTTGGCATCGAGGGATGCCACCACACCGCGGCTCACCAGCTGCTTGAGGCTCTGATCCATGGTCTGCATACCGTGGGTCATCCCGGTCTGGATCACCGAGTAGAGCTGGGCAATCTTGTCCTCCCGGATCAGGTTACGCACCGCCGGAATGCCCATCATGATCTCGTGGGCCGCCACCCGGCCGCCGCCAATGCGCTTGAGCAGGGTCTGGGAGATGACCGCCCGCAGGGATTCGGAGAGCATGGAGCGCACCATGTCCTTCTCCGCACCAGGGAAGACGTCGATGATACGGTCGATGGTCTTGGCCGCCGACGAGGTGTGCAGGGTGCCAAACACCAGATGGCCAGTTTCGGCGGCGGTCATGGCCAAACGAATGGTCTCAAGGTCCCGCATCTCGCCCACCAGAATGATGTCCGGGTCTTCCCGCAGTGCCGAGCGCAGAGCGTTGCTGAAGCTCTTGGTATCTCGATGCACTTCCCGCTGGTTCACCAGGCAGCGCTTGTTCTCGTGGACGAATTCGATGGGATCCTCGATGGTGAGGATGTGGTGATGGAAGTTCTCGTTGATGTAGTTGACCATGGCCGCCAGGGTGGTCGATTTACCCGATCCGGTCGGGCCGGTCACCAACACCAGACCCCGCGGGAACTCGGCGATCTTGCGGAAGATCTCCGGCGCATCGAGATCCTCGAGGCTCAGCACCGTGCTGGGGATGGTACGAAATACCGCGCCGGAACCGCGCGCCTGCTGGAAGGCGTTGACCCGGAAACGGGCCAGATTGGGCACCTCGAACGAGAAGTCGACCTCGAAGTTCTCCTCCAGCTCCTTGCGCTGATGGTCGTTCATGATGTCGTAAATGAGGGCATGCACTTCCCGGTGTTCCAGGGCGGGCAAATTGATCTTGCGAACCTCACCATCAACCCTGATCATCGGGGGAACCCCGGCCGAGAGGTGTAGATCCGAGGCTTTATGCTTTACACTGAAAGCCAATAACTCTGTGATATCCATAGACTTGTCATTCTCCCATCACAAGATCACTAACGAAATATGAACCAGATTGCCCAGCACCTGTTTCAGGTAAAGGAACGTATTGCCCAGGCCGCCGAACAGGCGAGCCGCAACCTGCAGCAGATCCGCCTGCTGGCCGTGAGCAAGACCAAGCCCATCGAGGCCGTCATGGCCGCCCATGCCGCAGGTCAGCGCTGCTTTGGCGAATCCTACGCTCAGGAAGCAGCGGCCAAGATCGATACCTTGCGCCAGCAGCCGGAATATAGCGACATAGAGTGGCACTTTATCGGCCCTTTGCAATCGAACAAATCCAAACTGGTCGCCGAACGGTTTGACTGGGTGCAGAGCGTGGATCGGGACAAGCTGATCGACCGCCTGAACAACCAGCGCCCCGCCAGCATGGCACCGCTAAATGTTTGTCTGCAAATCAATATTAGCGGAGAGAGCAGCAAATCCGGAACGTCGGAACAAGAGATTTTCCGCCTTGCCGAGCAGGTCTCTCACAGTGAGCGACTGGTGCTGCGGGGGCTGATGGCTATTCCCGAACACACCAGCGACGAGGGCGTACTGGCCGCCCAAATGACCCGTATGCAGACTCTGTTCACCGAGCTTGCGCGACAATACCCCACGGTGGATACCCTCTCGATGGGCATGACCGAAGATCTCGAACTGGCCATCGCCCACGGCAGCACCATGGTGCGGGTCGGCACCGCCATCTTCGGCGCCCGTGACTACTCATAGGCAAGGCCAGCGGATAACCCATACGTCCGCCTCTTGCCGCGACTTCATCAACAGGAGCGTTTGATGGAACACCGAATTCTGACGTCAGGTGGTGCAGGCAGCACCCACCCCGCCGCGACCCCATGTGCAACAGGAGCATCTGATGCAGCATAGAACGCTGGCCTTTATCGGCGCGGGCAACATGAGCCGCAGCATCATCGCCGGACTGGTCAAGGCGGGTTATCCCGCCGGGCAGATCACTGCTGCCAACCCCAGTCTGCCCAAGCTGGAAGCGCTGGCGAGCGAACATGGCATTCGCATCACCCAGAGTAATGCCGAGGCGGCCCGAGACGCCGAAGTGATCGTGCTGGCGGTCAAGCCGCAGCTGATGGCCGGCATGCTGGCCGCGCTGGTTGCCGAGCTGGGCTCCCTTGAGGGCAAGCTGCTCATCTCCATCGCGGCTGGTATCAAGGTGGCGCGCCTTGGCGAGATGGCCGGTGGCCACGACCGTATCATCCGTACCATGCCCAATACCCCTGCCCTGCTGGGTCTGGGCATGACCGGCCTCTATGCACCCGAATATATTGCCGCCGCGGATCGCGACTTTGCCGAGCAGATGATGCAGGCGGTCGGCAAGACCCTCTGGGTGGAGCAGGAGTCCGGCATCAACGGCGTCATCGCCGCGGCGGGCAGTGCTCCGGCCTACTTCTTCCTCTTTATGCAGGCGATCGCCGAAGAGGCGGAGGCGATGGGTTTCTCGCCCGATCAGGCACGCCTGCTGGTGCAGCAGACCGCGCTGGGCGCAGCCGCCATGGTGGAGCAGAATCCTGAGCTGGCGCTGCAGACTCTGCGTGAGCAGGTGACCAGCAAGGGCGGCACCACAGCCGAAGCCATCAAGACATTCCAGCAGCAGGGGCTGATGCCGCTGACTGCGCAAGCCATGCAGGCGGCCGTTGCTCGCGCCACCGAAATGGAAACCCTCTTCTAACAGGAGCCCAGATGAACACTGCTTACTTTCTGATTAACACCGTTTTCGATCTCTACCTGATGGTGATCCTGCTGCGCGTCTGGCTGCAGTGGGCCCGTGCCGACTTCTACAACCCGATGAGCCAGATGGTGGTCAAGCTGACCAATCCGCTGGTGATCCCGCTGCGCCGCGTTATCCCTGGCTTGGGCGGCATCGATCTCGCCTCCGTGGTGCTGGCGCTGGCCATCGCATTCGCCAAGCTGGCCCTGCTCAAGAGCATGAACGTACTGCTGGCGGACTGGCTCAGCATCAGCCTGTTTGCCGCGCTGACCGTGCTGAAGAAAGCGGGCTCGATGATCTTCTGGGTACTGCTGATCCGCGCCATCCTGAGCTGGGTCAGCCAGGGCCGCAACCCCATCGAATACGTGATGCATCAGCTGACCGAGCCGTTCCTCGCCCCTATCCGCCGCGTACTGCCGGCACTGGGCGGACTGGATCTCTCGGTGCTGGTCGCCTTTATCGGCCTGCAAGCCATCAACTACCTGCTGGGTGACCTGTTCGGCCAGCTGTGGTGGATGATTTGATGCCAGCCGTCCTGCAACAAGGGGATGAACTGGTACTGCATCTGGTGATCCAGCCCAAGGCGAGTCGGGATCAGATCATCGGATTGCATGGCGAAGAGCTGAAAGTGGCCATCACGGCGCCGCCGGTTGATGGCCAGGCCAACAGCCATCTGATCAAGTTTCTGGCCAAGCAGTTCAAGGTGGCCAAGGGCCAGGTCACCATAGTGCGGGGCGAGCTGGGGCGACACAAAACCGTCGCCATCGACAGCCCCAAACAGTTGCCGCAAGAAGTGAGTGCACTGCTGAATAACGCGCAAGGCTGAATGAATCGGCCTGCGCCAACCGTAGATATGAGAGGGATGACAGATGAAAACAGCCTGGATGAGTGGCCTGCTAGCACTGCTGATGACCCTGCCGCTCAAGGCAGAACAGATGAAGGAGCTGGGGCCCTGGTTGGTGCACTACAACGCCTTCAACTCCAGCTTCCTCACCCCCGAGGTCGCCAAGGCGTATGGACTGGAGCGCAGCCGCTACAACGCCATCATCAATATCGCGGTACAGGACAAGCAGAAAGTGGCGCAAGCCGTGGGGATCACCGGTGAGGCCAAGAACCTGACCGGCACCATCCGCACCCTGAACTTTCAGGAGGTAAAAGAGGGGGATGCCATCTACTATCTGGCGACCCTCCCCTACCGCAACGAAGATACCTATCAGTTCACCCTGAAGATCATGGGCGGTGGGCAGCAGCAGAACCTCAGCTTCCAGCAGACCTTCTACGTCGACTGAGCAGCAACAAGAAGCCCCGAACAAGGTCGGGGCTTCATTTTATCCATATGACAAGGGCGCCATCGCAGCGCCCTTGTTGCATCTATTCCGTGCCGCAGCGGTTACAGGGCGAGGAACAGACCGGCCAGACAGGCGCTCATCAGGTTCGCCAGCACGCCGGAGAGAATGGCGCGCATGCCGTAACGGGCGATGAAGGATTTGCGCTCCGGCACCATGGAGCCCAGACCGCCGATCAGGATCGCCATGGAGGAGATGTTGGCAAAGCCGCACAGGGCGAAGGTCACGATGGCCTTGCTCGACTCGCTCAGGGTCTGATCCTGCACCAGACCGATAAAGGCGACGAACTCGTTGACCACGATCTTGGTACCGATCAGAGCGCCAGCAGCTTGCGCCTGATCCCAAGGTACCCCGATCAGCCAGGAGACGGGGGCAAACAGCCAGCCCAGAATGATCTGGAAGCTCAGATCCAGCCCTACCAGATCGCCAGCCCAGCCGAGCAGGCCATTGAGCATGGCGATCACGCCAACGAAGGCCAGCAAGGTGGCACCGACCGCCACCGCAATATTGAGGCCAGACATGGCGCCATCGGCCGCCGCTTCAATCACGTTGGTGGCGCGGGGGATCTCGACATCCTGATGGTGATCGACCTCTTCAGCTCCCGGCGGCACCAGGATTTTGGCCATCGCCAGACCGGCAGGGGCCGACATGAAGGCCGCAGCGATCAGGTATTTCAGCTCAACCCCGAGGCTGGCATAGCCCACCAGGGTGCCACCGGCGACGGAGGCGAGACCACAGCTCATCACTGCGAAGAACTGGGAATCGGACATCTTGGAGAGGTAGGGTTTGACCACCAGCGGCGCTTCCACCATGCCAACGAAGATGTTGGCAGTCGCGGAGAGGCTCTCGGCGCGGCCGGTGCCCAGCAATTTCTGCAAGCCACCACCCAGCAGGGCGATCACCCGCGGCATGATGCCGATGTGGTAGAGGATGGCGATCACCGCGGAGAAGAAGATGATGACCGGCAACACGTTGAAGGCAAAGATGAAGCCCAGCTTGAACTTGGCCAGATCGCCGAACAGGAAGGCGATCCCCTCCTGACCATAACCGATCACGCTGCTTACGCTCTCGCTGACCCCGTTCAGCATGTGCTGACCAGCAGGCAACCAGAGCACCAGACCGGCAAACATGATTTGCAGGCAGAGGGCAAGGCCTACTGTTCGCAACGGGATACGACGACGATTATCAGAGCAGATGACGGCAAGCGCCAGGATACTCAGGATGCCGAGCAGGGCAATCATAGGGACTCCATCAGGTGGGGCAAAAGATGGGCGCGGATTCTGCGCCTCTCCCCACGTCACTGCAAGTCCGCTTGGTTACAACCCTGTTAGAAAAAACGTTTGCACGATATCGGTTGCGCCAACTGGCTGATTTGGTTCGATTTTAGTATCAGGAGAAATCGAGAGTTCTTAAATGGAAACAATCATTCCTCACCACCGGACAATTTCCCCCCAAGCCAGGGGGCCAGTCGCTGCTCCCAATAGGGTTCGGGGCCAAAGCGGGCCTTGAGGAAATCGATGAAGAGACGGATCTTGGGATCCAGATGTTCACGCCGGGCATAAACGGCGTGTACCGCCATCTGCTGGTTCGGTCGCCACCCTGGCAGCACAGGGATCAGCTTGCCGCTCTGTAACTCCTTGTCCAGCAAGTAGTTGGCGATATAGGCGATGCCGAGCCCGGCCAGTGCCGCATCCCGCACCGCCTCCGCCATATCTACTCGATAGTTGCCCGCCACCTGCACCGTCTGACGCTCCTTGCCCTGGCGAAACGACCACTGGTGATAGCGCCGCTCCCGACTCTGGTAAGTGATGCAGTTGTGCTGGGCCAGATCCTTGGGATGAAGCGGCGTGCCGTGGCTCAGCAGGTAATCCGGCGAAGCCGCCACTACGAAGCCAATGTCGGCCAGCCGCTGTCCCACCAGCCCTTCCGGCTTGTCCTCATAGGTGGTGAGCCAGAGATCCAGCCCCTCATCCACCAGATTGGTTCTATGGTCGAACAGCGAGACCTCCAGCTCCAGCTCGGGATAGCGATCCTGAAATGCCTTGAGATGAGGAATGACGTGCAGACGACCAAATGATTGGCCCACCCCGAGATGGAGCACACCGCTCACCTTGCCACGCCGCTCGGCGATCATGGAGTCCGCCTCCTGCGCCACCGCCACCAGCGCATGGCAGTGGCGGGCATACTCCTGACCCAGCTCGGTCAGGACGAAGCGGCGGGTGGTGCGCTGTACCAGCTGGGCGCCAAGAGTGGTCTCCAGCAGCGCCAGCTGCTTGCTGATATGGGATTTGGAGACCCCGAGACGACGGGCGGCGGCAGAGATCCCCTGCTCGCGCACCAGCGCATCGAAGATCACCATTTGAGGAAGACGTTGCAGCACAGGATAACCGGATTGAGTGGCGGGAGCCCATTATTCCAGAGCCGCCCGCCAAGGGGTAGGGTCAGAGCCCCAGCGCCCGGGTGATCTGCAGTTTGAGGGGATCGTCAGCCGGATTCTGGTTGGCGCCGTAGCTGGCGATCAGCTTGCCATCGCGCCCCACCAGATACTTGTGGAAGTTCCAGTTCGGCTCATCCCCATCAGCGGCCGCCGCCAGCCCCTTGAACAGTGGCACCGCATCGGAACCCCGCACCGCCACCCGATTGAACATCGGGAAGGTGACGCCATAGTCGCGGCGGCATACCTCGGCTGTCTTGGTCTCGTTGCCCGCCTCCTGCCAGAAATCGTTGGAGGGGAAACCCAGAATAATCAGCCCTTTATCCTTGTAGCTCTGGTAGAGCTTCTCCAGATCGCGAAACTGACCGCTGTAGCCGCAGTAGGAGGCGGTATTGACCACCAGTACCACCTTGCCCTCGGTCAGCTGACAGAGGTTGTGGCGCTGAGAGTTGTTTAGCTCCCGCATCTCCACATTGAAATAATCGGGGCACGCCGCAGAGGCCGCTCCGGCCCCCAATAACAGCAACAGAGTGAACCATTTCATCGCCAAGACTCCTTTTGTTTTATCCATCATACGCGGTTACCAGAGCCGCAGTTCACTCTCAATGCAATGGAATGCCGGTCAGCCAGCCGTGGCCCCAGAACACCAGCAGCGCGGTGGCAGCCAGGCCCGCCCCGACGCTGATGCCAGTGCCAGTCCAGTTGGCCGCCGGACGGGGATATCGCTGCCAGTCCCGCACCGAAATCCAGACCATGCTCACCAGCGCCCACAGCCCGATGCCGCCAAACAGCACCAAGGATCGCGCCTCGCTGTTGACCAGCAGATGGGCCACCGCCCAGAGCTGGGTACCGAGCAGTTGGGGATGCACCAGCCAGCGGCGCAGATGGTTGGGCCCCTGGCCGGAGAAGAAGAGGATCAGCGCAAAGGGCATCATCACCGTCATGGTCATCGGCCCCCACTTGGGCAGGAAGTAGAGCGGCAGCGAGCTGGCCGAGCGCCAACCAGCAATGATGCAGGCAATAGCGACAAACACCAGCAGGGAGAAGAGCCCCTTGTAGCGATTCTCACCCAGCCGCTCGCGCAGTCGTGCCCGATGGGCCACCGCAAAACAGGGGTAGAGATGGATCAGGGTAAACAGCGCAACCCCCAGGGTCAGCAGGAACATGAGTCTCTCCTTGTACTTGGTACGACCACTATGCCGTAAAGGGAAATTTGCGCCTATCAAAACCGCGCTGACCCATGGAGTCAAAAGTGTGGCAAGACAAAGGAACGGAAAGAAAAGAGCCGATCACGATGGATCGGCAAATAAGTGCCAGGGCAGTCAGACATCTCGCAGGATGGGAGATGTCCCATACGGGGATATTGAGTGGCCGATGGGGCACATCGGCCGAACCGGATCAGCCCTTGAGCTGATAGAGCGCCGCTACGTTGCGCGCAGTGAGTTGAATGTTGGTGCTGGCGCTCTCCAGCGCCTCCGGCAGAGACATGGCACGGTTGACCACGGCGAATACCGCATCCAGCCCGTGCTCGTGCACCACACCGCAATCATCGGTCAGACAGCCGGAGATACCGATCACCGGCTTGCCGAACTGCTTGGCACAGCGTGCGACACCGATTGGCGTCTTGCCGTGGATGGTCTGGCTGTCGATGCGACCTTCACCGGTGATGACCAGATCCGCATCGGCCACTTCCTCGGCCAGTTTCAGCGCTTCGATGACGATCTGGATGCCGGGCTTGAGCTCGGCACCGAGCAGGCCGACCAACGCGGCCCCCATGCCACCGGCAGCGCCCGCCCCCGGAATATCCTTCACCTGCTTGCCGAGGGCCTGCTCGATGCAGTCGGCATAACGGGAGAGATTGGCATCGAGCTGCGCCACCATCTCTGGGGTTGCCCCCTTTTGCGGGCCAAACACCGCAGAGGCGCCTTTCGGGCCGCAGAGCGGGTTGTTCACATCGCACGCCACCTCGATAACCAGATCGCTAAGGCGCGGATCCAGACCGCTCAGATCGATGGTAGCCAGCTCACTGAGACCTGTGCCACCCAGCTCGATGGCGGAACCATCGGCTTTGAGCAGCTTGCCGCCGAGCGCCTGGATCATGCCGGCACCGCCGTCATTGGTGGCGCTGCCGCCGATACCGAGGATCAGGTGCTTCACCCCCATCTCCAGCGCGGCCAGGATCAGCTCGCCGGTACCGAAGCTGGAGGTAAGCAGCGGATTGCGCTGCTCGGGCGCCACCAGATGGATGCCGGAGGCGGCGGCCATCTCGATGACGGCACGCAGGCCATCACCCAGCAGACCGACAAAGCCCTGTACCTTGTTGCCAAGAGGCGCGGTCACTTCGACCGGCAGGATCCGGCCACCGGTGGCATCGACCAGCGATTGCACCGTGCCCTCACCGCCATCGGCCATCGGCAATTTGACGTAGGTGGCGTTTGGCAGCACCTGCTTGAAACCGGCCTCGATGGCATCAGCCACCGCCATGGCGCTCAGACTCTCCTTGAATGAATCGGGGGCAATAACAATTTTCATATCAATTCCTTAGGCGAGGCCAAACACGCCAAACATCAGGGTGGAGACAGTGGCAATGGTCAGACCGACTGCTGTTTCGTAAGGGATAAGTTTCAGACGCTCCCCCACCCCCATGTGGACGCTGCCACCGGTGGCATGGAAGAAAGAGCCGTGGGGCATGTGGTCAAACACGGTGGCACCGGCATGGATCATCGCCGCTCCGGCCAGACTGCTGATCCCCAGTTCAATCAGGGTGGAGCTGAATACGTTGGAGGCCACCACGGTACCGGCGGTGGTCGAGGCGGTCGCTAGCGACATCAAAGCACCGGAGATAGGCGCCAGCAGGTAAGAAGGCAGACCGGAGGCGGTCAGGCCGCTGATCAGCACATCTTTCAGGCCGGAGTTGGCGATGATGCCTGCCAGGGTACCGGTACCCAGCAGCATGATGGCGACTGGCGCCATGCGGGCGAGACCGGATACCGCAAACTGGTTCACCTTGCTGAATTTACCCATCATCAGGGCGCCGACCAGACCACCGAGGGGCAGTGCAATCAGCGGATCCACCACGATACCGGCAACAGGACGCAGAGCCAGCAGCAGGATGGCGACCAGCGGTGCACTGATGGCGGCGGCAAAGCCTGGCAACTTGGCACCGGCAAAGCTCACCACTTCATCAGCAGCAACCTTGCTGCCCTTGTTGTTCAGCCGCTTGGCGAGCCAGTAGGCCATCACCAGACCGAACAGACCCGGAATGATGCCCGCCGCCATCACTGAGGTCAGGGGCAGATGGAAGGCATCAGCCGCGGCAATGGCGTTGGGGTTGGGGGACATGACGTTGCCCGCCTTGCCACCGCCGATCATCGCCAGCAGGATGGCCGCCTTGGAGAGGTCGGCACGGCGGGCGATGGCCAGCGCAATGGGGGCGACCGTGATGACGGCCACGTCAACGAACACGCCGACCGCAGTCAGGATCAGGGTTGCCAGCGCCAGCGCCAGCAGGGCGCGGGTTTCACCGAGTTTCTTGACGATAGTCTCGGCGATAGTGGTGGCGGCACCCGATTCGATCAGCACGCCCGCCAGTACACCGGCCGCCAGGATCCGCATCACCGCAGTGGTGATCCCCTGGGCACCGCCGATCATCAAGGCGACGGTCTGGGTCAGATCGGCACCGCCAATCAGGCCACCGGCCAAAGCCCCCACGATCATGCCGTAAGCGGGCGGCACCTTCTTCAAAATGAGGATGATGGCGATGGAGAGCGCCGCGATGGCGCCAAGGGCTGTAACCGGGATCATGACGGACACCTTTAATGGGAGTGAATGGCCGCCATTATGGAGATCTGCAATCAGAATGCTTTGGATTACAAGCCAAAAATTGCGTCATGAAAACGTGTTTTTTTGTCCAACTTCACAATCACAAGTCGAGATTAAGGCCGAGATAGAGCAAAAATTTGTCGTCTAACTTGTTGAAATTCAACCCGGTTATCTGCTCTATCCGCCCCAGCCGATAGCGCAGGGTATTGGGGTGAATGAACAGCGCTTCGGCACAGCGATGCAGATCACAATCCTGCAAGAAATAATGGCGCAGGGTCTTCTGCAGTCCTCCCTTGCCATCTTCCCGGGCCAGTTTCTGCAGCGGTGTGCGCAGCTGATCCGCCTGCCAGGAGTCCGCCAGACTGCCCAGCAGCACTGGCAAACGGTAGTCCTCAAAGAAGTAGACCTGTTTGCGCGGCGCCTGCCGCATGCCACGGCGCAGGGTATCTCGCGCCGTCTGATAAGAGCGCGCCAGCCCGTCGATCCCGGCGAAGTAATCGCCCACCGCGATATGCACCTTGAAGTGGGGAATGCGAGCCAGCAACTGCTTGATCCGGCTGCGCTCCTGCGCCGATTGCCAGACGCCCTCACTCAACTGCGCCGGTTTGAGCACCACTATCTCGTCGAGCCCGTTGATGGCGACCAGATTGTCCCGCTCCGGATTTTCCAGCTGATGAACCAGCTCCCGCAGACGCGCCGGATCCGCCTCCTCCAGGGCCAGCACGGCCACCACCCTGGGCTGGGCCAAATCCAGTCCGAGAAAACGGGCCGCCTGCTGCAATTGATCGACTCGCCCCTCGCCACGAATGAGCTGCAACACCAGCTCCTCCTTGTGGCGCTTGTCCCACTGCAACTGCTCGGTGAGCGCCGCCTGCTCCAGGATCAGCTCTGCCGTCATTCGCACCAGCTCGGCGTAAGCACGAACTTCCTCCGGATCGCCGGAGATGCCGATCACCCCGATAAGCTCCCCCTGATAGGAGATGGGTAAATTGATGCCGGGTCGAACCCCTTTGAGCTGCAAGGCAGTCGCTTCGCTGATCTCCACCACTCGGTTTTCGGTCAATGCCAGCACGGCCCCTTCGTGGCGCTGATGGATCCGATCCGGATTGCCGGACGCAATGATGAGACCGTGTTCGTCCATCACGTTGACCGAAAAGGAGAGGATCTTCATCGCCCGTGCGACGATCTGGCGGGCAAGATTATCGTTTAGCTGCATAACATCTCCGGACAAGGGGCTGATCTGGCGACGCCACCACGGGCCTATTCAGGGCACATGGGCGCAAAGATGCCACATCATCAAGACAAGCGAGAGGGGGATCGCTAGAATAGGCCACTTTACCCGATGTGTGCCCCGCCATGGAGCAGGAATTGCGTGCTTGCACCCGCCTGCCCGTGATGGCCCATCCCTCCGATCTGGACTGTGCTATGGATTATGAATTTCGCCGCGACCCGTTTGGTGGCTATCGCGCCCGGTTCTCCATGGGCCATGAAGCCATCGGTCAGTGGCTGATCGACGAGGTTGGCAAGGATGAAGAGAAGCTCGACGAGCTCTTCTCCATCATTGATCAGCTCTCCAACCGCACCCTAGTCGAATACCGGCTCAACGGCGGTGACTACTCCCTGCTGCTGACCCATGAAGAGGCGGAGGTGAAAGCCAACGCCCTCAATATCGAGCTGGGTGAGGATCTTGACGATCTCGCCTACTACGATGATGAACAGCTGGCCATGTGCGGGCTGGAAGATTTTGCCCAGGTGCTCGGCTCCTGGCGCGCCTTTATCCGTAACGAGGATATGGGCTGATTGACCCAATGTCGGATTACTATGTCGGGCAAACGTGCCCTTTTGCCTAACTCAACAGGATTGACTATGTCTATTTACGATTTTGATGACGAACTGCCGGAAGACGAAGAACAGGAATCCACCAAGAAAGCGGCTGCACCTGCCAAGAAGAAAGGCAAGCAGGTGATGAACACTCAGGTCAACCTGAGCCCGCGCGATGCCAGCCGTCTGAACGGCATGCACGTTGAAGCGATCGCCACGCTGGACGATGTCAGCCTGCCGAAGAACGTCATCTTCAAGGCTGGCCTGATCGCCCTGGGCGAACTGGAAGCCGGCAAGCGCGCCGATATCATCGCCCGCGTGATCGCCGAATCAGGCCGCTAATCCCCCCTAAAGGCATAAAGAAAGCCGGAGCCACTGCTCCGGCTTTTTGTTTTCCGGCCGTGCACTCTCAACGGCAATCGATCCCCTTTCCGGCTCGGGAGACCAGTTGGTCATAGCGACCATCGGCACGGGCGGCAGCCAGGGCATGATTGAAGCGCTCAAGCAGGTTGGCGGCCTCCGGATACTGCCGTGAAATGATCAGGTAAAAGGTGTCGCTCTGACGAAAGTGGGGCAATGCCTGCAGATGGCAGGGGTCGCCAAACAGCTGACGGCTGGCATCCCGGGTCACCGTCTCGTTCATCGGCAGCAGATCGATCCGTTTGCGATCCAGCAGTTGCAGACATTGTGCCAGGGTCTTGGGACGCTGCAGATCCAGCCCGAAACGCTTGATCACCCCGTCGGCATGGCTGGTGCTCCACCCCAGCGGAATGCAGACTCGCAGCCCTTGCCAGCGGCCAGCCTGAATGGCCTCGCTCCCCCGATAGGTAAACCAGGAGAGGCGATCTATATGAATGGGAGCGCTGTAGTGGAAGAGCTTGGCCCGCTCGGCAGTCCAGGCGTAGGGGAAGGTGGCCGCAACCAACCCATTGCGGGTCAACTGATAGCCGCGGGGCCAGGGCAGGTAGTCGACCTGGAGCTCTCGATACCCGGCCTCTTGCAGCAGGGTCGTCACCAGCCGGGTGCTCTCGCCGCCGTCAGGCAGTGCCTTGCCGGTATAAGGGGTGAACTCACCGGTCACCAGCAGCAAGGGTGCCGCCTGCAGCCAGACACACCAACAACACAACAACCACAGACAGTGCTTCATCAGCTGCTCTCCCTTTACCCTGTTGATGAGTATAGAGAAGGGATCCGACCACCTCCTGCGCAGTTGTCCTGCTGACGCCCACTTGTTAAGGTTGCCGCCTGCCTCGATCAAGGAGATCCAATGTTACCCCTCCCCGACTCATTTATCTGGGGCGCGCTGGCGCTGGCCGTGCTGCTTGCCCTCTTCCGCCAACGTCTTCCCGCCTTGGCCCTGCTAGGACTCTCCCTGCTGCTGGCACTGTGGCTTGACCGAATGACGCTACCCGCCCTGCTGATCTCGGTCGCAGGATTACTGCTGGCGTGGCGTACGCCAGCCCTCCCCGCCCGCTGGGCGATAGCGGCCAGAGTGGTGCTGATCCTCTGGGCGATTGCGCTGACCCTGCACCTGATCCCCGGCTTCAACAATCTCAAGGTGCTGGATCAGGCGCTGGCAGGCCCCGCCAGCGTGCCGTTCAACATGTATCTGAACCTCGACAAGCCGCTGCTGCTCTTTGGCTTGCTGCTGGCCTGCCCGATGCTGCTGGGTAAGGGGGGCGCAATCCGCTGGCGCTCTTTGGCCCTGTTGCTGCTGCCGCTGGGTGCCCTGCTGGTCATCGCCTGGCAGTTGGGGGCACTGAAACCGGAAGTGGGTCTGCCCCACTGGTGGTGGCTGTTTGCACTCAACAATCTGCTGTTCACCTGTGTGGCGGAAGAGGCGCTGTTTCGCGGCGCGATCCAGCAGGGGCTGACCGAGCGTTACCGCCCCTGGATTGGCATCGTCGTAGCTGCGCTACTGTTCGGAGCCATCCACCTGCCCGGTGGCCCACTGCTGGCGCTGTTTGCGACCCTGGCAGGCTGCTGCTATGGCCTGGCATTCCAGCTCAGCGGGCGACTCTCCGTGGCCATCCTGATCCACTTCGCCTTCAACTTCGCACATCTGGCACTCTTCACCTATCCGCTGGCCCACCACTAACGCCTGCAGGCGCCCGACACGGGCGCCTTCTCGCGAAACGCCCTCTCTTCAAGCGTGCTGCCTTGCTCGCTTTACAGCCCCACAAAGCTCCAAACAAAACCAATTCATTTACTTGTAACGAAAATGTAAACAAACTGACCTCTGCATTCGCCATAACAGTCACTTTCCATTGCCCTGCAACCAAAAGGATCCTGTGATGCAGAAAACCCTCAGTTATGCCGCCCTGCTGCTGGTCAGCCAGTTCCCGCAACTGGCACTGGCCGATACCGATGTCTATCTCACCAACAACAGTCCTGAACCGCTTCAGATCGACATCCGCCAAAGCGGCAGCGGCCAGCTGCAACCCGGCAGTCAGTGGCTTCAGCACCGCACAGAGCTGGGCCCATGGGAGAGTGCCATGGTGCTCAGCTTCAATCGCTATGAGGGGGTCAAGGCGGGCAAGAGCTATCTGTTCGAAACCCGCGTGACTACAGCGAGTGGCGATGTCTATCGGCTCAACCAGCTGATGGAGGGAACCTGGTGGAACACCACCTTGCAGCACGGTGGCGAGACGCCGACCAGCGCATCCGGCTGGCAAAACGACAGGGAGATCCATCGCGTGGCGGGGCCACAAGAGCTGGCCTTTGCCGCCAAGTTCACCGGCCGCTACGACGATCTGCACTATATGATCACGTCCCCCCAAAAACGGGAGCAGCCGGAACCGGCAGAAAACAGGCTCAAGGTGGCCAGCTACAACGTCTGGGCGCTGCCGGTGATCGCCTCCAGCATCGGTGAGCGGCTGGCACTGCTGCCAGAGCATCTCAAGGGCTATGACGCCCTGCTGCTGCAAGAGGTGTTCGATGGCCGCCGCGAGGGCTTTTTGCAGGCGCTGGCGAAAGAGTATCCCTACCAGACCAAAGTGCTCGACAAGCCCGGGGTAAACGTCCACGACGGCGGTGTAGTGATCGTCAGCCGCTATCCGATAGTGCGGGAGGCACAGCTGGTCTATCCCCAATGCACCGGCACCGACTGCTTCGCCGACAAGGGGGTGATGTACGCCGAGGTGATCAAGGGGGGCAAGGCGTGGCACCTGTTCGCCACCCACACCGCCAGCTTCGACACCGACGAGGCGCGCAAGCTGCGCCAGATCCAGTTCGGCCAGATCCGCGCTCTGGCTGCCAGCCTGAAGATCCCCACTAGCGACACCGTCATCTATGGCGGCGACTTCAACGTCAACAAACGCAAGTTTGCCGATGACTACGCCGGCATGCTGGCCAACCTCAATGCCGATGAGCCGACCTACGGCGGCTATACCGAAGCGACCTTCGATCCCAGGATCAACCCCTATGCCGGTGGGCCGCTCTCGGGCGGAGCCAACGTCGAGTATCTGGACTATCTGGTGGTGAGCCGTGAGTACGGCGCCGTACGCCACAACCTCAACACGGTCTGGATCCCCCGCAGCAGCGCCGCCAGCCTCTGGCCCGCCAGCAACCTCTCCGATCACTTCCCGGTCAAGGGAGAGATCAGCCGATGACTCGCCGTTACGGGATACTGGCGCTGGCTATCCTGACCCTTTTGCTGGTCAATCTGGGCTGGCAGGAAGAGCAGTCCCCGATATCGCCAGAACGGTCGGAGACTCCCTCTCTGGCCGATGCGCAGTTGCCAGCAGAACCGGGGAGCCCGCCTCCCCGCATGCCAAACGCTGAGGGGATGGATGGCAAAAGCAAAGAAGTGCCCAGCAGCTGGCAGGCGATGCCGGATGAACTGATCAACCAGCTTGCCAGCGAGATCAGCGACAGCGAGTTGCCGCTGGCGCAGCGCGTGAGCAATCTGGAGGCAACAGAGGCCGGGTGGCTGAGCGAGGGCGAGGGCGAGAGCCTGATCCGGTTACAGGGGCGCTATGCCCTGGCGCTGGATCAGTTGGCGCAGGAGAGCGAGCAGTTGCCGCTGGCCGAGCGGCTGGACGCCCTCAGCCGCTTGCAGGATCGGTGGGCGGCGGATCATCCGGATCTGGCGGTGGATCTGTTCAACCCGGATGCCCGCCTGCAGCAAGCCCGTCAGCTCTGGGGAGATGAGGATCTGGCCCCCCTGGCCCGTCACTTCCTCCCCGCAGAGCAAGCTGAAGCCACGCTGGCGTTTGCCGAGGCGCGCCAGCAACAGCTCGATCAACGCAGTCGTTACCAGCGAGAGCTGGCCGAGCTGGAGCAGCAACTGGCGATCAGCCAACAGCAGATGGATCCTGCGCTGTGGCAACAACACAAGGAGGAGGTGTTGAGCCAGTGGCGTCGTGACTTCTTCGCGCGGGAGCAAGGCAAACCCTGAGGTCAGCGCTTGCCCTTGAACTGCTTGACGCTGCGTTTGGCCTGAGTACGGCGATTGGCCTGCTTGTCACGAGGGGGGCGCTTGCCCTCCCCGCTGGCAGGCTGGTCGGTAACCGGGAATCCCGCCAGATCGCCCAACGGCAGCTCGCGGCCGGTCAAGGTGCGAATGGCTTGCAGCATGTCACTCTCGCCATGACAAACCAGCGAGATGGCCAGCCCCTCGCGGCCAGCCCGGGCGGTACGACCGATGCGGTGTACATAGACGGGGGCGCTGGCGGGCAAGTCCAGATTGATCACCACCGGCAGCGCCTCCACATGGATGCCACGCGCCATCAGGTCGGTGGCCACCAGCACCCGAATTTTGCCCTCTTTGAAATCGCTGAGCGCCTGCTCGCGCACCACCGGCTCCTTCTCGCCATGGAGGGCGGCCACCGCAATGCCCGCCTTGGCCAGCTTTCTGGCCACCCCGTCGGCATCATCCCGCGCACTGATAAAGACCAGCACCTGCGGCCACGCCTGCTCCTTGAGCAGGCTGATGAGCGCCGGCACCTTGCTGCTCTTGTTGACCAGATAGAGCCGCTCTTCGATCTCGTTTACCACGCTGTTAAGGGGGTTTGCCTCGATACGGTTAGGATCGCGCAGCAGGCCGTTGGCCAGCGCCTCCAGCTCGGCAGGCAAGGTGGCGGAGAAGAGCAGGGTTTGGCGATCCGCCGGAATAAAGCCGAGCAGCGCCTTGATGTCGGGAGCAAAGCCCATCTCCAGCAGGCGATCCGCCTCATCCAGCACCAGCAGTTGTAAACCATCCAGCCCCAGCAACTGTTGGGTCAGCAGATCCCGCAGCCGCCCCGGCGTCGCCACCAGCAGCTGTGGCCCCAGCGCCAGCTCGGCCTGTTGCCGCTCCTGCGCAACGCCCCCACACAGCGTCACGATACGCAGCCCCAGCGCCTCGGCGCCCTCTTCAAGCGCGGCAGTGACCTGAGTCGCCAGCTCGCGGGTTGGCACCAGCACCAGACCCTGCACCTGACTGGAGGAAGGATCCAGCCGTTGCAGCAGCGGCAAGCCAAACGCCAGGGTCTTGCCGCTGCCGGTCTGGGCCAGCGCCAGCAGATCCTGCCCCGCCAGCGCAGCCGGAATGGCCAGCTGCTGGATGCGGGTCGGCGTCTGCAAGGTGGCGGGCAAAGAGGCAAGCAGAGCGGGATGGAGGGCAAGTTCGCTAAAGGTCATGGCGCTACGTCAACAAAGAAGTGGGAGGCGAAGTCTAGTGAGCGGGGGCCGAGAAGTAAAACCCTATCCATGATGGCCGGCCGAGGGGCGCTGGCGACGGGCTGACTACACTTTAGCTGACCCATCACCAAGAGAGACACGCCATGACCAGACACATCCCCCTTATGCTGCTCGTGGTCACCCTGCTCGGCAGCGCGACTCTCGGCCTGTCGCAGACTCCGGAAAACGACGCTGCCCCCGAGCCGCCGAAACAGGTGCGCATCCTCAATGCCCACCTTGGCGAGCTGCCGGGGCTGATCAATGCCGACAAGACAGGCCCCTTTGTCGACCTGGTGCACGCCATCGATGACCTCTACCCCGATGTAACCATCAAGATCACCATCTACCCCATCGCCCGTGCCATGGCTGGGGTGATCTCCGGCAAGGCTGATCTGGGGCTGCCCGCCATCCGCAACCTCAAGGATATCGATATGCTGGCTTATCGCTTCAGCACCCGCAGTTTTGGCAAGGTTGCCCATGTGATTTACAGCAATACCGCCTATCCGGTCACCACGGATATGGCCTATGGCATAGTGCCCACCAAACGGGATCTGCTGATCGAGGCCGTACCCGACTATATGCCCTTCCCGGTGCAGCGCTCGATGAGTATCGAGCAGTCACTGCGCAAGCTTTCACGCGGCCGTATCGACGCCTTTGTCTGGGCACAAGAGGAGGCCGACCTGATGCTCAAGCAGCTGGGGCTGACCAATATCAGGCGAGAATTTTTCGGAGATTTCGAGGATGTCTTCATCATCCAGAAAGGGGCAGCAGGTGATGAGATGGACGAATTTCTCCGCCAAGCCATCGATCAGCTGGCTGCCACCGGCAAACTGGCCGAGATCTACGAGAAGATCCACCGCCCCTATGTGGAGTGGCAACCCTCCCCAACCGCCAAGGCTGAACCGGCGACCACCCCGCCAGCTACGCCCTGAACGGACAATTCCCGCATAAAAAATCCCGCCGAAGCGGGATTTTTTATGGCTTGCAGCCTTACAGCACGGCCAGCGCCGCAGCGTAGTTCGGCTCGTCGGCCACTTCGGCGACCAGCTCGCTGTGCAGCACCTTGTTGTCACCATCCAGCACCACGATGGCGCGAGCGGTCAGACCGACCAGCGGACCGGAAGAGAAGGCAACGCCGTAATCTTCCATGAAGGCCGCACCGCGCAGGGTGGAGAGGGTCACTACCTTGTCCAGACCTTCGGCGCCGCAGAAGCGGGACTGGGCGAACGGCAGATCGGCGGAGATGCACAGCACGACAGTGTTCTCCAGCGCGCTGGCCTGCTCGTTGAACTTGCGCACAGAGGTCGCGCAGGTCGGGGTATCGACGCTCGGGAAGATGTTCAGGATTTTGCGCTGACCGGCAAAGCTTGCCAGGGTCACGTCGGAGAGATCCTTGGCCACCAGTGAGAAGGGCTTGGCTTGCTCACCGGCGACCGGGAAGTGACCAGCGACGGAAACCGGGTTGCCTTGCAGAGTGGCTGAGTTGCTCATGTGTTATGTCCTTTATTGGTGTAGTAAAAATCCGGGAGATCAGTATAGGGGCGGCGGGACCAGACAAACACCCGCGAAGACAAGGGATATAAAGGGGTTGACCTTGGACTTAACACCAAGGTTTAGACTCCTTCTCGGTAATCAAGGATCTCGCAGGGGCGGGATCCATCAAGAGGGACTCATCATGAGCAAATCCTGCTGCAATCATCAGCACGCCGCCCCCATCAAGGCCGTCAGCAAGGCGGCCCCCGGCCAGAGTGAGCATCACCACGATAGCCACTGCTGCGACAACACCACGCCCGTCAGTTGCTGTTCAACCCAGACGCCTCATGAGCACGCATCCCGTGACGGCAATGAATCCCCCGGGGATGAAGAGCCTCCCCGAGGAGGCTGTCACGATCAAGCGTGCTGCAGCACCCCCTTATCGCCAGCTCACGATCATAAACATGAGCATGAGCATGAGCATGAGCATGAGCATGAGCATGAGCATGAGCACGATATACCCCCTGCCGACCCGCTGGTTGCACCGGTACAAGGCAACAGCCGCCACAGCTGGCAGGTGTTGGGGATGGATTGCCCCAGCTGCGCCCGCAAGATCGAGACCGCCGTCAGCCGGGTGAGCGGCGTGCAGCAGGCCCGCGTGCTGTTTGCCACCGAGAAGCTGGTGGTGGATCTGGCCCCCGGTCTCTCCCCCGATCCCGTCACCGCCGCCGTGCTGGCCGCCGGTTTCCAGCTAAAGGGGGAAAGTGCTGACAAGCAGGCAGCTGGCCGTAAGCAAGCTTCACAACAACCCCTGCAGGGCAATCTATTCGGTAACTTTTTGGGCAAATATTGGCAGCCCCTGTCACTGGCCGGCCTGATGCTGGTCGCAGCCCTGCTGCCGAAAGAGTTCGGTCAGCCGCTCTTTACCCTGGCGACCCTCTGGGGACTATGGCCCATCTCCCGCAAGGCGTGGGCGCTGACCAAAAGCGGCTCCCCCTTCGCCATCGAGACCCTGATGACGGTCGCCGCCGTGGGGGCCCTGTTCCTCGGCGAAACCGCCGAAGCGGCCATGGTGCTGCTGCTCTTTATGCTGGGTGAACATCTGGAGGCCTACGCCGCCGGACGCGCCCGGGCCGGAGTGACCGCCCTGATGGCGCTGGTGCCCGACAAGGCGCTGCGCATCCGTACCACTGCCGAGGGCGAGGTGCGCGAAGAGGTCGGCGCCGATGAGCTGCGTCCCGGCGATATCATCGAAATCGCCCCGGGTGCTCGCCTACCTGCCGATGCCCGCCTGCTCGATGAACTCGGTGCGTTTGACGAGAGCGCCCTGACCGGTGAGTCTATTCCGGTGGAACGCCGCCAGGGTGACAAGGTGCCAGCCGGCAGTCTGGCGGCGGATCGGGTGCTGCGTCTTGAAGTCGTCTCCGAGCCCGGCAACAACGCCATCGACCGAATTTTGCACCTCATCGAGGAGGCCGAAAGCCAGCGCGCCCCCATCGAGCGCTTTATCGACCGCTTCAGCCGCTGGTATACCCCGGCCATGATGCTGGTCGCCCTGCTGGTGGTGCTGGTGCCACCCCTTGCCTTCGGCCAGAGCTGGGACGAGTGGATCTATCGCGGGCTGGCGCTGCTGCTCATCGGCTGCCCCTGCGCGCTGGTCATCTCCACCCCGGCAGCGGTTACTTCGGCACTGGCCGCCGCCACCCGTCAGGGGGCGCTGATCAAAGGGGGGGCCGCACTGGAACGACTGGCCCATATCGACACCGTAGCCTTTGACAAGACCGGCACCCTGACGCTGGGCAAGCCGCAACTGACCGAGCTGGTGAACCTCAATGGCCAACCGGAGACCGAGTTGCTGGCACTGGCGGCTGCCATCGAGCAGGGCTCCCACCACCCGCTGGCCCGCGCCGTGGTCGCCAACGCGACCGAACAGGGGCTGACGCTGGCGGAGGCCCGCGACCTGCGCGCTCTGCCGGGCATGGGGGTTGAGGGACGCATCAACGGTGAACTGTGGCAACTGCTGGCACCGAGCCGGGTGGCAGCCCTGAATATGGAACAGCAAACCCGGATTGCTTCGCTGGAGCAGCAGGGCAAGACCGTTGTGGTGCTCTGCCAGAGCAGCGATGCTCAGGCGTTGCCGGTTGCCCTGCTGGCGCTGCGGGATCAGATCCGGCCGGAGGCGGCAGCCGCTCTGCAAGAGCTCAACCGGCTCGGGCTCAACAGCATCATGCTGACTGGGGATAACCCCCGCGCTGCCGAGGCCATCGCCGGTGAACTCGGGATGGGCTGGCGTGCCGGCCTGTTGCCGGAGGGCAAGGTCGATGAAATTGCCAAGCTCGCCAGCTCGCAGAAAGTCGCGATGATCGGCGATGGCATCAACGATGCCCCCGCCATGAAGCGGGCCAGTATCGGCATCGCCATGGGGGGCGGCACCGATGTGGCACTGGAGACGGCCGATGCGGCGCTGACCCACAACCAGCTCGGCGGTATTGCCGCGATGATCCGGCTGTCGCGGGCGGCACTGGCCAATATTCACCAGAATATTGCGCTGGCGCTGGGGCTTAAAGCCATCTTCCTGGTCACCAGCCTGCTCGGCATCACCGGCCTGTGGATTGCGGTGCTGGCCGATACCGGCGCCACCGCACTGGTGACCGCCAACGCCTTGCGGCTGCTGCGCAAGCGTTAAGCTAGCCAATGGCATCCCAGCCAAAAGCCGTCCCCCAACCGGGACGGCTTTTCTTTTTCCTCTCACGGCACCCCGTAAAAGAAAAAGCGCGCCTGCCGGTCGGCAGTCGCGCTTTGCTTACTCTCTCGGAGTTATCCCACCCTTGGCAAGGTGGAATTCAACCCGGGGGCGCCGAGCCATCCCCCGGACTCAATGGCTTGCTTACTTGACGCTGCACTCCTGAATGACGGCTGTGCCCGCCTTGACGCCAGCCGGATCAACCTTCACCAGCACACTCCACAGCCCCTGCGGCAATGTGATGCTGTTATTGGCACTGCCCCCCTTGGAGAAGGCGAACGAATAGCCGGTTTCAGCGTTCACCGCGCCGCCACCGTTGAGCAGGTACTCCTTGCTCCAGTCCTCGTTGGCCACCTTGAACTCGGTGCTACCTGTGTAGTTGAACGCAGCCTGATAGATGGCGAGATCGCCATCCTTCCCCTTGTAGCTCAGCTGGTACTGAGGTTGAGCGGCCCAACCGGAGAGCTCACCCTTGATGAACAGGTTGTAGCCGAGCGGATTGCCCGCCACCGTATCCAGCACCTTGCAGCTCTGCACCGGCTCGGTGAAGCTGACGCTCAGGGTCGGTTTGTCCTTGTTCATGGCGGTGAAGACAAACTTGTAGCTGCCTGCCTTGGCCAGATCGACACCGATATTGCCGGTTTCTCCCCCCTTGCAAAGGGTCAGCGGAGTGCCAACCACCAGCTTGTCACCGGCGTTGCAGCTGCCGTAGTTAATGCTCCAGCCAGAGTCCGCCACCTTCAATTCGGTGTTACCAAGCTGCTCCGCCGTCACTTCTGCGCTGAACTCGTACATGAAGTTACTGGTAAATGTCAGCGGATTCTTGTCGCCAAAACTGGGGTCCAAGAAGCCCTTCAGATAGACATCGGTATTGCCAAACGGTGGCAGGGTGCTCAGGTCGGTCTTCTTGCTGACCGGCAGGCCCGCGCCCTGAGCGCCATTCTGCGGCTTGACGAACACGGCGGCAGACCAGGCCCCCAGCGTCAGCTGGCCGTTATCATAGGCGGCGCCGCTGGCGATGCTGTCGACTGCGCGATGCTTGCTGCCAAGCACCATACCGCTCAGATCGATGGGCTGGTCGTTGCCGTCACGGAAGTCGCCGATGCTCTGGCGCTGGTTGCTGGCGTTGATCATCACCACCAGACCGTCGATGGCGGGATCCAGATCCGCCCCGGCACTGACGCCATCATCCACCGTCATGACGATAAGGCCGGGCACCTGATCCGGGCCGGTATTGCGGAAGTCGACCCGCTTGATCACCTCGGCACCGCTGCCCAGACGCAGCAGGCGGGAGGAGTTGCGCAGCTCCGCCAGCTCCTGATAGAAGCTCACCATCTGCGCCATCTCGGCCGAGCCCGGCTTGGCATGCTTGCCGAGCACCTGCTCGATCAGCGGATAGTTGTCGCCATCCTTGTCCTTGCGCGGCAACCCCTTGTCGAAGTTGTTGTCGCCCAAGGTGTAGTCGACCTTGTTGTACCAGTCGCCCGAGTCATAGCTGTCCCGCTCCATGGATTTGGATCGCAGCAGCTCGACACCGGCGTGGGTGAAGGGAATGCCCTGCCCCAGCATGGCAGTCGCCAGCGAGACCCCCTGCATCCGCACCAGATCGGCTCCGGCAGGCGCCTTGTAGATCAGGTTGTCGAACAGGGTCTGGTTGTCGTGCTTGTCGACATAGTTCTGCACTTCCACCGGATCCTGGGCATAACCGGCGCTCTGACCGTTGTAGTCGATCTCGGCGCCTTTCTTCGGCATGCCATCCTTGTCGGTCAGCACGAACTCCTTGAGGTTGCCCGCCATGCCGAGGCGCACCAGATCGGACTGGTGCAAGGCCGTTGCCAGATCCACTTTGTTCATTTCGTTAGGATCGACGAAGGCACCGTTGCCAAAGCCCTGGGTCTTGCGAATGGTATCACCACCGTCGAACGGACTGCCGCCGCGCACCGCATCACGCAAACGGTCGGAGAAGGAGCCGATGCCGGTACCGCCCAGATGTTTCTGGGTCGCCTGCACGAAGCGCTTGTCATCCTGAACCTCGCCGAAGTTCCACCCCTCGCCGTAGAAATACATCTCGGGATTGACCTTCTTCACCGCGGCCAGCGCCTGCACCATCTGATCTTTCGGGTGGTGGCCCATCAGGTCGAAGCGGAAGGCATCGACCTTGTAGTCCCGTGCCCAGGTGACCAAGGAGTCATCCATCAGCTTGGCGAACATGGCGTGTTCCGGCGCCGTGTTGGAGCAGCAGGTGGAGTTCTCCACCGAGCCGGTCTCCGGATTGAGGCGCTGATAGTACCAGGGCACTATCTTGTCGAGCACCGACTTGGGACCGAGCCCGGACTCGTTGGTGTGGTTGTAGACCACGTCCATCACCACGTTCATGCCGATGTTCTGCTTGATGGCCTTGACCATCTCGCGGAACTCCAGAATACGTTTGGTACCCTCGGCGTTGGTGGCGTAGGAGCCTTCCGGCGTGGTGTAGTGGTAGGGGTCATAACCCCAGTTGAAGGAGTCGACGCCGCGCAGATAGCCGGAGAGCTCCTGCACCTGCGGATTATCCTTGCTGTCGCCCCCTTGCAGGTCGGCCAGCACATCTCCCACGGTCTGACCGCCACCGCAATAGCCACCAAATCTGGATGTTTTCACATCCGGATTGACCTGACAGAGCTTGCTGAAGTCATCGCCGAGATTGGCCACCTTGGCCGGGTCCTCGTTGACGGTGGCGATATCGAACACCGGCAGCAGGTGCAGGTGGCTGACGCCGCTTTTTGCCAGCGCTTTCAGATGGTTGACCGGTACAGAGTCGGGCTGGGTCAGGCCGACAAACTTGCCGCGCTTCTCTTCATCGGTGGAGGCATCGTTACCGGTCAGGTCACGAACATGGGCCTCATAGATGGTGATGTCGGCGGGGTTCTGCTGGCTGTGAGGCGCCTTGAGGCTGTCCCATCCTTCCGGTTTCAGGGCCGGATCGTCGAGATCCACTACCTGACTGAACTCGGAGTTCATCGCGAGGCTCAGGGAGTAGGGATCGGTCACCTCGTAGTGCTCAACCTTGCGGCTCAGCGGGTGGTAAACCTCCATGTCGTAGCGGTAGAACTGGCCGATCAGCTCGCTGCCCCCTTCGTAACTCCAGCTGCCGCTAGCGCTGTCGAAAGTCATGGCCACTTCACCACTCTTCTGGTGGCTGGCGTTGTAGAGGGCCAGCTTGACCGACTTGGCGGTCGGCGCCCAGAGGCGGAAGGTCACCCGGTTGCCCTCTACCACGGCGCCATAGCTCAGCTTGGTCGCCTCGGGAGCATAGAGCGCATCGAGGGCGCCGGCGCTCTGCACCAGGGTCGCTCCTTGCAGGATACCGTCGGCATCGGTGCCGATAGCCACCAGTTCCCCCTTGAGCAGGGGCTTGAGATCTTTACCGGCAGGCAGGGCAAAGGCGGCGGCATCCTTGAGATGCGGATATTTGGCCTGCTGCTCGGCAGTCAGGCTGGTCGCGGTCAGGCTGATATAGGGGAAATCGAACACCCCATCGGCATTGGCCTTGATGGTGCCCGAGTCGGTGTAATAGAGGCGAACGTGGGGCTTGTCCTTGCCCCCTTGCCAAATCAGGGTATTGCCATCGATAAGATGAGCGCTGGCCCCCGCCACGCCAAAGGCGGCGGTAAAGGCTTCGGCACGGCTGCCAAACAGATCTTTCTTGCCCGCAACGATGGCCACGGTGCGATCCGGGTGCTCACTGAAGATCACCTTCATATCGCTGCCGGTCAGGTTGGCCAGATCGCCGTTGCGAGCAATAAAGTTGATGCACCCTTCCACCTTGTTGAGCGGTACGACCCAGGCCGGACCAAAGCTGTCGGCAGTAGCAGGTGTCTTGCCCTTGTCATCCCACCCGGTATTCAGGCCGCTATCAGCGGTAGCGTTACAGGCATCGTTGTTCCAAAGGTGCAGGCTGTGGCTGTCAAATGGTGCCTTGGCGCCTTTGGCTGCCGACTGGGTATCCACCAGCGCAATGACCACCTGATTTTCGCCGGCAACCAGCAACTCTTTCGGGGGATCCATCTTGGGCAGACGAGCGACAGGCCCATCGGTGACTTCAGGTGTAGGCGGTGTAGGGGGGACGGGGTTCACACCGGAGGCATCAGAGCTGTTGTCATTACAGCCAGACAAAAGCGCGAGCAGTGAGGCTGTTACCAGCGCCACTTTGGTCTTTTTCATATCCATATTTTTATAATTCCCGCTGTAGTTAGTCTCGATAGTCGAGCACCCGGTCATTGCCAGGCGGTGCCATATTAATCAGCGGCAATCGATTCAAATGTGAGCGGAAGGGCAAAAAAACCATCCAGTTTCAACAAGATAACGTTTTCAGACTGAAACTTCGATCCGGCTCACAGACCTCGCGGCCATTTGGCCTCATATCTGGAAAACAGCAGTCACGGGGTCAGAAAAGCAATGTCTGATCAAGTGGATAGACAAGGAGTAAACAATGAAACGGATTGAAGAGCAGGCAAGACGACTCGATCAGGAGTATCAGGCGATCGGGCAGCTGTTCGACCAGTTTTGCCAGCAGGCTGGCGCCCTGGCCGAACAGTATCACTTCTTCAACTGGCCCGATTATGAAGACTCGCCCCCTCTGAGCCGCGCCTTCACTCTGCTGGGGGAGCCCCGCGAACTGCGGCTGCGCTGTCAGCCTGGCGAGCGATCCGCCCTCAATGGACTGATCCAGGTGGTCTCGGAGGATGGCACCATAGATGCCAGCCTCGGATTTCGCGCCGATGGCCAGCTGCTGCTGGAGTCGGGCAAGCTGCTGGACAACCCGCCCGGACTGCTGCTCAAGCTGCTGCTCGGCGCTGTGTGGCAACACAAGCCCCAGGATGAAATCATCGGGCAGCCGCACTGACATCAGGGAACCAACGGCACTGAAACCAGGGGGCCAAGACCCCCTGTTTGCTTTCATTCGGTCGCGATCTCGATGGTCACATGCACCAGCTCTTCATGGATCGCCAGCCGCTCGCGGATCTGCTGCGCCGGTAGCGGATTGACCATCAGCAAAGAGAGCACGCAGGCATACTGCTGCTGCCCTACCCGCCAGACGTGCAGATCGCGGATATCAATACCCGGCAGCTCGGCAATCACCTCGCGGATCTCCGCCACCAGCGGGGTATCCATCTCGGCATCCAGCAGCACCCGACCGGAGTCGCGCAGCAGACCCCAGGCCCACACCGCGACCACTCCGGCACCCACTATGCCCATCAGCGGATCCAGCCAGTCAGCGCCCCACAGCATGCCCCCTACCAGCGCCAGAATCGCCAGCACGGAAGTGGCCGCATCCGCCAGCACGTGGATATAGGCGGCGCGCAGGTTGAGATCCTGATGGCCGTGGTGATCGTCATGGTCATGATGATGATCGTGGTCGTGATGCTCATGATGGTGGTCATGCCCATGGTGATGGTGGCCGTGATCATCCTTGAGCAGCCAGGCACAGGCGAGGTTTACCAGCAGCCCCACCAGCGCGATAGCGATCGCCTGTTGATAGTGGATCGGGCTGGGATCGAGCAGCCGGAACACCGACTCGAACAGCATCATGCCGGCTACCCCCACCAGCAACAAGGCGCTTGTGAAGCCACCCAGTACCTCGATCTTCCAGGTGCCGAAGCTGAATCTGTGGTCGCGGGCAAAATGGCGGGCGGCGCGATAGGCCAATACCGAGAGACCGAGCGCCAGCGCGTGGGAGCTCATGTGCCAACCATCGGCCAGCAGCGCCATGGAGTTGTAGAACCAGCCGCCGCCGATCTCCGCCACCATCATGATGACAGTGAGCAGCACGGCCCAGCGGGTCTTCTGTTCGGCCAGCGGATTGCCCTCGTGGATGACGGGTTGATGACAGTGTGATTGAGCGAGGGATGACATGGATTTCTCCTGAGAGCGATGATGCAATATACTATACCCCCGTATAGTTTTATTGATCGAGAGGATCCTGCATGTCCCACACCATTCACGACAAAAAGAAGCTGCTGGCACGGGTGCGCCGCATCAAGGGACAGGCCGGTGCGCTGGAGAGCGCGCTGGAGCAGGAGAGCGACTGCGCCGCCATTTTGCAGCAGATCGCCGCCATCCGCGGCGCCGTCAACGGCCTGATGCTGGAAGTGCTGGAAGGACATATGCGCGAGCATCTCGGCGCCCCCGATGCCACCCCGGCCGAGCGGCTGGAGGATCTGGATCAGGTGGTCAGCGTCCTGCGATCCTATTTGAAGTAAGCAGGATCGCGGCACCATCCCTTCAGGCTCGACCAGCGTCGGGCTTGAGCCACCGCCAGCTTTGCGCCATGATGTCCAGCCCGGCTGACCGCCGGTTTTACTGGACAGTCAATTTCAAGGATCCCCCATGTTTGAACACGTCGATGCCTATGCTGGCGACCCCATCCTGACGCTAGTCGAGACCTTCCACAAAGACACCCGCGAGCAGAAGGTGAACCTGGGGATCGGCCTCTATTACGACGAGCAGGGGCGCATTCCGCTGCTGCCGTCGGTGCAGCAGGCCGAAGCCCAGCGCGCCGCCGCCCCTGCCCCGCGCCCCTACCAGCCGATGGAAGGCGCCGCCAACTACCGCACCGCAGTGCAACACCTGCTGTTTGGTGCCGACCATGAAGCGGTCAAGGCGGGACGTATCGCCACCATCCAGACCATCGGCGGCTCCGGCGCCCTGAAGATCGGGGCCGATCTGCTCAAGCGCTACTTCCCGACCTCCGAGGTGTGGGTCAGCAATCCTACCTGGGATAACCACAAGGCGATGTTCGAAGGTGCTGGCATCAAGGTGCACGACTACCCCTACTACGATGCGGCCACCGGCGGTGTGCAGTTCGATGCGATGATCGACTGCCTGAGCACTCTGCCGGCCAAGAGCATCGTGCTGCTGCACCCCTGCTGCCACAACCCGACCGGGGTGGATCTCTCCCGCGCCCAGTGGGATCGGGTGATCGCGCTGGTTGTCGAGAAGAACCTGATCCCCTTTATGGATATCGCCTATCAGGGCTTCGGCGACGGGCTGGAAGAGGATGCCTACGCCATCCGCGCCATGGTGGCTGCCGGTGTCAGCTTCTTCGTCAGCAACTCGTTTTCCAAGAACCTCTCCTTCTACGGCGAGCGCTGTGGCGGTCTGTCGGTCATCTGCCGGGATGCCGAAGAGGCAAGCCGGGTACTGGGCCAGATGAAGGCCACCGTACGCCGCAACTACTCCAGCCCTCCCACCCACGGCGGCCAGATCACCGCAGCGGTGATGAGCCAACCCGAGCTGCATGCCATGTGGGTCGATGAAGTGACCGAGATGCGCACCCGCATCAAGGGGATGCGCCAGAAGCTGTTCGAGGTGCTGAGCACCAAGGTGCCGGGCCGCGATTTCAGCTACTTCATCAACCAGCGCGGCATGTTCAGTTACACCGGTTTCACCCCGGAGCAGGTAGATCGCCTGCGCGAGGAGTTCGCCGTCTATCTGGTGCGCTCCGGCCGCATGTGCGTGGCGGGCCTCAACAGCCGCAACGTCGACTATGTGGCTGACGCCATGGCGGCAGTGCTCAAGGGCTAATCCGCACCAGCCCCGCTCAAGCGGGGCTTTTTGTCTGTTTCATTCGCTTGTGGAGTCTTTATGGATCTGATCGCACTCTCTCGACTGGGAGGTCGCCATCTGGTCACCCTGCACCTGCTGCTCGACAACCAGAGCGTCACCCGCACCGCCGAGCGACTCTGCACCACCCCTTCCACCGTCAGCAAGACCCTCAACCAGCTGCGGGATCTGCTGGGGGATCAGCTGCTCTATCGCCAGGGCAACCAGCTGCTGCTCACCCCTATTGCCGAGCGACTGGCCCCCACCCTGCATCGACTGTTGGGGGAGCTGAACGGCCTCACTCGCCAGAATGCCTTCAACCCCCAGCAGTGGCAGGGCAGCTTGCGGCTCGGATTGCGCGAGAGCGTGATGACCTGGCCGGTAGGCCCCATTCTGGGTCAGCTGATGAAAGAGGTGCCGGGCATGGTGCCGGAGATCTGGAACAAGGATGAGCAGGGGCTGGAGGCGCTGGCAGCGGGCAAACTAGACTTCGTGATCCTGCCCCATGACCAGAGCCAGCCATTGCCGCGCCAGCCCGGGCTGGTGTGGGAGACCCTGCGGGAAGAAAAACTGGTCTGCCTGCTGCGCAAAGACCACCCGGCGCTCGCCAAGCCCTGGGATCTCGATGCCTACCTGAGCTGGCGCCATATCGCTATCCGAGATCAGGAGCTGGCCAACCCCTTCTTTGAGCAGAGCCTGGCCCAGCAGCAGGTGCGTCGCCAGATTGGCGCCACCCTGCCCGATTTTGCCAGCGCGGCGGCCCTGCTGCCCCAGACTGACCTGATCCTCACCGCCATCGGTGGCTGGGCGGCCTGCATGGCCAGTCAGCCGGATCTGGTGATGCGTCCGGCACCGTTCGATTACGGCAAGGTGAGTCACAGTCTGGTCTGGTATGGCCCGGCCGGTGATGGCTCGGCCCGCCACTGGTTCCGCCAGCGGCTCCTGCAACTGGGTCGCGAATTGATTGAGCCCTGAGCCGGACGACAGCGAGCAGAGATTGATGTTTCACCGCAGCGAAACATCAACAGCAAGTAGGGACTAGGGACGTTTGGTGTAGATAGGGCTGGGGAAGTGGGAGACATTATTGCCCAGCTCGGTAATGCGGGCCGCCCCCTGTTTTTGCACCTGATCGATGCGCAGCACCTGATGCATGGGGATCATGGTGTGGCGGACATCGGCAAATTCGTTTTTGAGCTTCTCGTGGCTGGGGTCGACGATAAGCGCCGTGTGATTGTCCCACACGAAGTCGGCGATCTCGATAAAGCCGAACAGCTGACCCTGATTCACCTCGCGCACATACACTTCGTAGCGCTCGCTGTGGCAAATAAACTGAACCCGATATAACGCCTTGCTTTCACTCATGATTATCTGTCATTGAGGGGTAAGAAGATGGCCATTATTCTAGCCGCCGTTCTCGCCCCCTCCAATAGACAGAAATCACAGTTGCGGCCTTTCCATGCAGCACCTCACGCCATGACGGTCACCGGATGACGCAGCTACTCAGCCCATCAAGGCAGGCAGTGAGACAGGCCCCAATCCCGCTGCACGCAAACGGCTGGCCAGCTGTTCCAGCTCGGTTTGGTGAGCCTCTGGCCATTGCGCCGCCGCCCCCCGCACCCCGTGGTGGCGAAAGCCGTTGAGGCGAATGGGCACAGGCCCAAGCTGCTGCAAGAAGGCGGCGAGATCCGCGTCCAGCTCACCACTTGCATCCAGAAAATCGCTCTTGCCCGGCACATGGAGCAGCCGCAGTTCGGTCAGCTTGCCGTGGCGTGCCAGCAGTTGCAGCGACCCCAGCACCCGCTCGCGGCCATAGCCGGTCAGGGTGTGATGCACCGAGTCGCGCCACCCCTTGAGATCGAGCATGGCGCCGTCGAGCACCGGCAATAGCCGCTGCCAGCCGGTTTCGGCCAGCGAGCCGTTGCTGTCGAGCAGGCAAGTGAGATGGGTCAGATCCGGCGTGGCCTTGATGGCGGCAAACAGCGCAACCACGAAGGGGAGCCGGGTGGTCGCCTCACCACCGGAGACGGTAATCCCGCTCAGCAAGGGGCCGTAGCGGCGCAGCAGGGCCAGCACGTCGTCCACCGTCATGGTTGTGGTCTTGGGATTGGCACTGCGCGGGCAGGTCTCCAGACAGGCGTCGCAATCGGTGCAGAAAGTTGCCTGCCATTGCACCTTGCCCTGATTGAAGGTGAGGGCGCCGCTCGGACAGACCGCAAGGCAGTCGCCGCAATCGTCGCACAGCCCGATGGTGTGCGGGTTGTGGCAGCCGGGGCAGCGAAAGTTGCACCCTTGCAGAAACAGCACCAGCCGGTTGCCCGGACCGTCGACACAGGAGAACGGCAGCACCCTGCTTACCAGGGCGCTGCGTGTTGGCAAGACATCAGCCATCGGTGCGAACTCAATACTCGCCGATGGTCGATTCGTGGGCGACCACTCGCGGTGCACGCTGACGAATGGCGGTCACTTCACTCGCCTCGGCACCGAGACAGGTGGTCTGCAAGCGCGATCCCTCCTCTGCGAAGCGAGCCACGTCGCTCTTGCGGATCATGTAGCCGGTCACCCGCACCAGATCGCTGTCGGCTACGTTGGCGGTGAACTCGCGCATACCGATGGCGAGCGCCCCTTTGCAGAGCTGCAGCAGTGCCTGCGGGTTCTGGCGAATGGTGGGATCCAGGGTGAGGATCTCGCTGATCCCCGAGTGGTAATAAGTGTGGTGCGGCGCCAGCGCCAGCACATGGCTGGCGGGATCCGGTTCCTGCCCGTAGGGGATGCGCACCCCGGGGGTGACAGCCACATCGATGCTGAGGCCACCCTGTGAGTGCAGCAGCGCGCGACCACCCCAGGCGTGGGTCTGCGGGGTGCTGGTCACAAAGGCGGAAAGCTGGGCCGAGATGCGATAGCCAAGCTGGTTAGCCTCCTCGCCATGGCCGTAGCGATCCGGCAGATTCTCTTTATCCATCAGGATATTGACCGCCTCCGCCATGCCGAAGATGCCGAACATGGGGACGAAGCGATCCTCATCCAGCAGCCCCTCCTTGACCAGGAAGCTGTCGAAGAAACCGGACTCATCATGGAGGAAAGCAGCCCGCGCTTCGATCAGCTGGGAGGCCAAGCGGCAGTAGTGGGGCAGCAGGCAACCGAGGAAGTCATCGATCCCCTGACACTGCTCGGCGACCCGCTTGAGGGAGATGCGCACCAGGGTATTGGCGCCACCGGCCTGCGGCAGGGCGTTGTAGCAGCTGACGATGCCAAAGCCGCGGGCGTCGAAGGTGTCGCGGTGGATCGGGTAGTTGGCAATGTGCGGCTTGCTGCACTCGGCGATGTTCTTCACCGCCTGCAACAGCATGCTGTCCGGGGTCTGCTCGGGATCGTGGAAGAAGGTGAGGTTCGGCGCCACCTGCTTGAGCTCGTTGTCGATGCGCAGGATCAGGCGGCAGATGCGGTTGTCATCCGGCCCGATGTTGACGTGCATGAAGGCGTCCGGCAGCACCCTGTCCAGATAGACCCAGAACCCCTTCAGCTTGCGATAGAGGGTCTCGTCATCCAGTTCGCCGATAAACGGCAACAACATATGGTCGAGCCGCCCCAGCCAGACCGGCATGCCGGTGACGGAGGGGACATGGTGATAGAGGATGCGCAGGGCGTTGAGCGCCTCGTCGAAATCCTGCGGCGCCGCCAGCTCCAGCCAGGCAGAGCCCTGAGTCAGAAATTTTTCATAGTCCGGCAGCACATAACGCGGCTTGTAGGGGGCGTGCCCTTCGAACATGTCGCAGATAAATCCCTGCTCCATCGCCTCGGCGACTGCGGCAGGCAGGTCGGGGTAGGGCAACGCATTCTCGGCGGCCAGCGCCAGTGCGTGGCTCTTCTGGGCGGCGGAGAGATGGGGATCGCGCACGATGCGCTGACAGGTTTCGATCAAAGACATGGGACACTCCTTCACGGACAGAGCCCATATCCTCACCATTTGCAGGCTTTTTTTGAAGTGACATTCATGACATGACGGATGTCGAATAATGACATCCATTACACAAGATCACGACTCGCGCTTCATCAAGGCAAGAGCTCGGCTACGCCTCCCAGCCAGCGCAGCAGGAAGAAGCCCCCCATTCCGCCCACCACCACAACCAGAGTCGGCAGCCGCAACAGGGTCAAGAGCATCACCCACAGGGTGGCAGTCAGGTAGTCAGGATCCCAGTCAAGACCTATCCCCGGCTCGTAGCTAAAGACGATGGGCAACCAGATTGCAGTCAGCACCGACTGGGCCGAGAAGCCGAGAAACGCCCCCATCTCGGCACCCGGCTGATATCGGGTCAACCGAGAAAAGAAGGCGAAGCGGTTGAAAAAGGTGATCAGGGCCAGCAGGCCAATCATCAGCCAGCTCACGCTACCTCCTCATCCGGTGCAGCACATAGCCCACCACCATGCCAGCCAGAGCCGAGACGATGATGTGGATCTCCGCCAGCAGCGGCTTGGTAAGCAACGCTGTGCCGCCGCTCACCAGAGTGGCCGCCACCATGGGCAAGTTTTTCATGGCGGGAATGGTCATGGCGATGAAGGTGGCCGCGATGGCAAAATCCAGCCCCATGCTGTCCAGTCCATCGATGTACTGGCCGGCCGCGATGCCGAGCAGGGTCGCCAGATTCCAGAACAGATAGAAGACGAATCCCGCGATGAGCGCGTAGGCCGGATCAAAGTGGCCGCAGCGCTCCCGGTCTTTCAGCGCCACAGCGAACATCTCATCAGTCAGGAAAAAAGCAAGGCTGGCCCGCCAGCGCAGGGAGAGCGGCAATACGTCACGGCGGAAGGTGAAGCCGTATAGCAGATGCTGGGAAGTGATCACCATGGTGGAGCCCATGATGGGCAGCAGGGGTGTGCCCGCCCCGAACAGGGTCGTGGCCGAGAGCTGGGCTGCTCCGGCGTAGACCAGCAACGACATCAGCTGAGCCTGAAGCGGACTCAGCCCAGCCTGCAACGCCAAAGCGCCACACAGGATCCCCCAGGGGATCACAGAAATGGAGAGCGGGAGCATATCCAGTGTGGCACGCCACCAGAGCATCCCCGTTCGCTCGGGCACGCTCGTTACTGACATCATGTGATCTTCCTTGTCACAGCCAAAGCGAGCCGAAAAAACTAGCACGGGACAGCAAGCGCTGTCACGTCATCACTGGCGGGAAATAAAACGCCCGCGGAGTCGCGGGCGTGCACAAGGGGATCAGGGCTCGATGACGATGGGCGTACCCGGGTCAACGGCGTCCCACACCTCATCCAGCTCGTGATTGAGCATGGCGATGCAGCCGTTGGTCCAGTTGGAGGGCTGAACCCTGCGGTTGCCAATGCTGTTGCGCTGGCCGTGGATCATGATCATGCCACCCGGACGAACACCCAGCTCATTGGCGCGCTTGATGTCATCCAGGTTCGGATAGTTGATATGGATGGCTTTGTAGTAACCGGAATTGGTCTTCTTGTAGTCGAGGGTGTAGCGCCCTTCTGGCGTACGCTGATCCCCTTCCTGCTGCTTGTGCCCCTTGGGCGCCGGGCCCAGAGCAATCCAGTAGCGCTTCAGTTCCTTGCCATCCTTCATCAGGGTCAGGCTATAGGTCGACTTCTTGACCACCACCAAATCGGCTTTTTCGGTCAAGGCAAAACTCAATGCGGGCCAAAGCCCCAACAAACACAGTAATACGGCTCTCATTCCATCCCTCGACAAGCCTCTGGTGCGGGCTTTTCTTGTTACCAGATCATCTGAACGATGCCCGCCGAGCGGCGAGCGAGCGCCATGATATTGGATCGCCATCAATACTCAATATGCCCGGCAAAACATATCTTGCCGCAGCAAGGCCATCTTCCTTGAACGCTGTCATTTTGCATTGGCAATTAACAGTTAAAACAACAAGATACAAAAAATTATCGCGCTGGCACCCGGGGCAATGATCGGCGAAGATAACACTCCATTCCCCGACAGGATCATGCCATGCGCTCTTCGTGCCGCCTCGCCACCCTGCTGTTCTCGCCACTTCTGCTCTGGCTGCCCGCCAGTGTCGCCGCCGATGCACTCTGGCTGCGCGAGCCAGCCCTCTCCCCCGATGGCAAGCAGCTTGCCTTCACCTGGCAGGGGCGCATTTTTGTCGCCAGTGCCGAGGGTGGCCCAGCCACGGCGCTCACCGGCAGCGACTACCTGAGCCAGCGGCCAATCTGGTCGCCGGATGGCAAACAGCTCGCCTTTGCCGCCAATCTCTACGGCAACGAGGATGTGTTCGTGGTACCCGCCAGCGGCGGCGAGATGGTGCGCCTCACCCGCGATTCACGCACCGATCTGCCGCAAGCCTTCAGCACCGATGGCAAACGACTGCTGCTGAGCAGCCAGCGCCTGGGGGCGCCCGCTGCCGACCATTTTGTCGCAGAAGGCTACCAATGGGGCGAGCTCTACTGGACCCCGATCAGCGGCGGCACCTTGCAGGCCGCTCTGCCGCTGCCTGCGACCCTGGCCCGTCCCCACGGAGAGCGGCTCGTCTACCAGATGCCCGCGGCGGATCAACCCTTTCGCAAGCATCAGCACTCGTTCGCGGTGCCCCGTCTCTGGCTGTTTGATGGCAAGCAGCACAAGCAGCTGACCGAAGATCGGGTGGCGGCCACCGATCCGGTCTGGAGTGACAAGGGGGATACCCTCTTTTACCTGAGCGAGCGCAGCGGCGATTTCAACGTCTGGCGCCGGGATCTCGCCAGCGGCAAGGAGCAACAGCTGACCCACTATCAGGGCCATCCGGTGCGGGGGCTCAGCGCCTCTCGCAATGGCGATCTGGTCTGGTCATGGCTGGGTGAACTCTATCGCCTCGATGCCGGTAGCAGCAAGCCACGCAAGCTGACCCTCAGCCCGCAAGTGGCTAGCGAGCCGGATGAGGCGAGCGAGGCCCTGACCCTGGCAGACGAGGCGCTGATCAGCGAAGAAGCGGACGAGCTGATCCTGGTGAGCGAGGGCAACCTGTTTGCCGTTGACCCCGAGCGGGATCGGGTGCGCCAGCTGACCCGAGATCCGAGCGAGCAATCCAGCCCCCTCTTTGCCGAGCAGGGACGCGCCCTCATCTATCTGTCGGAGCAGCAGGGGCACGCCGCCCTCTATCGCCTGCGCAAGGGAGATCCGGATCTGCTGTTCAGCGATCCCGGCACTCTGACCGAGAGTCTGCTGCTGACCATTCCCGACAAGGGGATCAGCCGTCCGGTGCTATCCCCCGACGGCAAGCAACTCGCCTTCGTGGTGGATGGCCAGGCCATCCACCTGCTGGATCTGGCGAGCAACAAGCAGCGGGAGCTGGTGCCTGCCAGCTTCAACCCGTCGCGCCACGAGGTGCATCTCGCCTTTGCCCCCGACTCCCGCCATCTGGCGCTCACTTTCCGCCCCGATGCGGCAGAGCAGGAGATCGCGGTGATCGATACGGCCAATCCCAAGGCCAAACCGGTCAATGTCAGCCTCAACGGCTATCAGGATGGGCAACCGGGCTGGAGTCAGGATGGCGCCATCCTCTACTGGCAATCGACCCGGTTTGGCGCACTGGGGCCCGATGGCGAGCCCCTCGTCACCAACCTGCTCGGCATTTACAGCAGCCGCGCCGCCAGAGCCGATGCGATGGCCGAACTGGAGCCGCCGAAAGGGGGATACGGCTTTGAAAGCGATCGCCTCAACCATCGGGAAGCGCTGCTGTTGCAACCCACCGGCACCCTGCTCGCCAGCCGCATCATCGGCGACCAGCTGATCTATCTGGTGGAGGAGATGGGGGTCAACAGCGAGAGCGAGAGCGAGATCAAGGGCTACAGCCAGGATCTGCGCAAAGGCAAAACCAGCGAACTGTTTGGCGAGCAGCCCGGCCCAGCGCTGGCAAGCCTCAACCAGCAGGGCACCCTGGCTACCCTGGTGCGGGATGGGGAGATCACCCGGATCCACCTCGACTCCGGCGAGGCCACCAGCGCCCCCTTCGCCTTGCAACCCACCAGCCGCTGGCAGGAACGCATGACCGCCGCCTTCGATCAGATCGCCCGGCTCACCCGGGACGAGTTCTATCTGGACGATATGAACGGGGTGAACTGGGATAGCTATGTCGCCGCTTACCGCCGCCTGCTGCCAGGCATCGGCAACCCGCGGGACTTTGGCAACCTGCTGGCGGAGCTGGCTGGCGAGCTCAATGTCTCCCACACCTGGGGCAGCGGCCCCGCCCCCTTCCCGCGCATGGCGGACGAGACCGCCAGCCTGGGCGGCTACTGGCAGGATGGCGAGCAGGGGGTGATGCTCACCGCCATGCTCTCTGGCGGCCCGCTGGACCAGGAGAGCGACATTGTTCCGGGCTCCCGTCTGCTCGCCATCAACGGCCTCCCGATTGCCAATCTGGCCGAGCTGGATCAGGCCCTTAACCATCAGGCCGGTGCCCGGCTCGCCCTCACCTTCCAGCAAGAGGGCAACAAGCAAACTGACGAGGTGGTGCTCACCGCCATCGACAAGCAGCAGGAGTACCAGCTGCAACAGGATCGCTGGATTGAGAAACGGCGGGAGCTGGTGGCCAGCCTGAGCGGAGGACGGGTCGGCTACGTCTATCTGCCGGCAATGAACAGCGAGGTCTACGATGCGGTGGTGGCGGATGCCCTCGGCAGGCAGCGCAATCGCGAGGCGCTGATCGTCGATGTCCGCTTCAACAGCGGCGGCTATCTCGCCAATACCCTGGTGGAGTTTCTGACCGGCAGCGGCAGCACCAAGGGGATGGCCAGCAGTTGGCCCCGTCAGGGCAAGGGTGAAACCGACGCAGCCACTCGCCAGTGGACCAAGCCTTCGGTTGTGCTGGTGAACGCCGCCAGCTACTCGGAAGGCTCCGCCTTCCCCGAGTACTACCGCACCCTCAAGGTCGGCCCCATCGTCGGCGACCCTGTACCCGGCACCGGCACCATGGTCTACGCCCACGACTCCAGACTATTTCCGGGGCTCGCCTACGGCATTCCGACACTGGGGCTGCGCAAGCCGGACGGCACCTTCTACGAAAATCAGGAGCTGATCCCGGACCTGCAGGTGCCGCTAACCCCCGCCGATATGGTGGCCGGACGCGACCCGCAGCTGGAGGCGGCGGTACAAGCCGCCCTCAAGCAACTGCCTGCGAGCGCCAAGTAACAGCACCCATCGAGCTCAGCGAAAGCGAAACAGCTCGCGATGCAGATGCCCGTCCGGCAACAGCCGGGCCAGGGCATCTGCCATCCCCTCCGGCCCGCAAAACCACACCTGCTCGGGCGCATCTTGCGCGATGCGGGCCATATCCAGTCGCCCGGCCGCCTTGTCCAGATGCAGCTGATAGCGCACACCGGTGCGATGACAGAGCTCGGCCAACCGCTGGTGGTAGACAGCCCCCGCCAGATCCGGCGCGCACTGGATCAGGGTGATCCCCTCGCCGTGCTCCCCACGGGCAGCCAGCCCCTCCAGCCAGGCGACAAACGGGGTGATGCCGATCCCGGCACCCAGCCAGAGGGCTCGCCCTCCTCCCTGCGGGGCGACAAAGGCGCCATAGGGCCCGGTCACCACCACCCCATCCCCGACGCGCGCCTCTGCCACCAGCTGACGGGTATGATCCCCGAGCGCCCGCACCGCGATCACCAGCTGGCGCCGATCCGCCGACACCCGCACCAGGGTAAAGGGGTGTGACCCCTCCTTGGCATCAAATTCGAAGAAGGCAAACTGACCCGGGCGGTAATGGGCGAGCGGCCGCTCCAGCTGCATGGTCAGCTCGCAGGTGTGATCCGCCAGCGCCCGCACCGCAACGACCCAGCCGGGATGGCGCTCCCGCGCTCCCACTTGTCCCAGCAGGGAGTAGAGGGCCCCGATAGCTCCCAGCCCACCGACAAACCAGATCGATACCCCCACCGGGGTCATGGTCCCAATCTGAGGCAGCAGGCAGAGCCCGTGACACCAGCCCGCCAGATAGATGAGCGGGGCCAGCCGGTGGATCAGTCGAAAACGGCCATAACTCACCAGTGCCAGCAAACTCAGCACCACCAGCGCGATCAGCAGATAGAAACTCCACTCACCCAGGGTATTGCCAAGGGCATGGAGCGAGATGCCATTGCCTGCACCAGCACCCACTTCGGCAGCGCTGGCCCCACGCCGGGCGGGACGACTCAGCCTGCCTGCAGAGACCGCCCACTTGGGCGCCTCCACCAGCAGCCAGTGGGCAGTCAGCACCAATGCGCCGCCAACGGCCGTCTGGCGGTGCAATCGCAACATCCGGTCCAGACCGCCACACCACACCTCCAACTGCGGCAGGCGCAATGCCAGCAACAACGAAATAGCCATATAGGTCATCCCCAGCAGGCCGGTCAGTAACAACATCTCATGGCGCCAGGTCCACACCCCGTTGGCGTCCCCCGCATAACCCAGCCACCAGACTCCGACCGCCAACAGTGGCAACAGCCACCACATCCATTTGTTCGTCATAACATGCTCCCTGGTTCCATCGCGGCAGGGCCTCATCTCCCTGCTGATGGCACCATTGCACACCTGTCTGGTCACAAGACTTTGCCAGAGGGGGAAGCTTGTGTGGCAATGTGTGACAAACGGAAACAAAAGAGGGGCCGACTGGCCCCTCATGATCACCCTTGTTGGCTCGCCCCTTTTCACAGGAGATGGCGCACAATTCGCCTCCGCTGTGATTGACGACCTGCCAGAAAAAGGAATCAAATGAGGACGTTATATATCTGCGGCGGAAAACCTGCTGCCCACTCTTCCGGACAAGGAGATCCCCCTTGCTTTCATCCACCGAACAACGCGTCTGCCCCAGTTGTCAGCGCGAGACCAACCATGTCGTAGTGCTGGTCGACAAATCCTTTGGCAAACAGCCGACACCGGAACAAAAGCGCACAGCATTTATCAAAGACTTCATTACCGGCTGGGCCGCCGGCCCCTTTCTGGCCAACATGGATCGCTTTGAACGCCACGCCATCTGTGAAAATTGCGGAAATAAAGTTATTGATGAATCGTGAATAATGAAAAAAAAGAATGGCAGGAAGGTCGCCCCTCCTGCCAATAGCCTATTCATATCAAGCCTGCCTTCATCACGTCACTTACTGCACGCAGCTCAGCTCCTCTCTGACATCTCCAGCAAAGTAGCACCGGGTAATCCACGCCTCGAAATCGGCCAGCATGCGCGCCTCAGACTCGCTGTTGTCGGCGATAAGCTCGGCGCCGTGGACCACCCGGATATGGGCATCGAGCGGGCCTCCCTCACCCGCTGCGGGGCGCTGCTGCGCGGCAGCCATGCAGGCCTGAGCCTGTTGCCACGCCTCGGCGGCGCTCAGGTTGCATGCCTCGGCCAGCGGCACTGCGCTAAACCCCTCGCCGGTCAGGCTGCGCAGGGTCTCATCGTGAGTCATGCCGTTACCCGGCCCCCAGTAGTGGGCAGCCAGATCCGGCCCGATGCGCGGGTTGTCGGTGAGGTAGCCATCACGCTTGAGGAAAAAGGCGCGGGTCTGCTCCACCGCCATCAGCGCCAGCAGGTAGCCGTGATAGGCGCAGGCCGACTCCTGATTAAGGAGGTGCGGAATGGCCAGCAGCGGGCGCGGGCTCTCGACCCCGAGGATCTTGCGCTCCCACTTGCGGGCCAGTGCCAGCACAGCCTCGGGAGTGCGCTCGCTCTCATCCATGGCATAGAGATCCCGCTCGAAGTAGGCCACCAACGCGATCTGGCGCTCGTTAAAAGCGCGAAACGGCTGACGCGCTTCAATCATCTCCTTGATGAGGGCGTCGGGAACAGCCTCTCCCGCCGCATTTCTGGCGTAGCGTTTGAGCCAGTCGGCATCGTCCAGCAGGCTGTCGCAGAACATTGACTGGGTCTCGGCATAAGCCATGGAGGTAGGCGGAAACTCCTGTGAGAAGCAGGGCGCGTTGCCGGTGACATTGGCAAAGTGCGCGGCGTGGCCCCCCTCGTGGAACAGTGTGTTGAGGCCACTCCAGCCGCTGCCCACCTGCGCCGGATCGGCCAGGCTGGTGAAGTTGACCACCGCAGGTATCCACTCACCCTGCTGGAAGAAGCTCGGTACCGGGCCGTGGCAGAAGCCGTTCTCGTATTTCCCCTCCCTAGTCAGCAAGTCCAGGGTAAGGGTCGCACCGCGATACTGGATGCCGAGCCGGCGGAAGCTCTCGACCCAGTCCCGCAGCGCCCGCGAGAAGGGCACATAGGGGTCGAGCTGGCGGGTGACGTCGCCGCTCACGCTGTAACGCAGGTTGTGAGGCAGCAGGGCCGCCTCGCCCTTGGCGGCCTTCAGCTCGACCAGACTCTGGTGCAAGCGGGCATCGGTGCGGGCAATAAAGTCATCAAGGATGGCGAACAGCTGCTCCGGGCTCATCTGCTCGTTCTTGCGCACCTTGTAGTCGAAGTAGTCGCGATAACCCATGGCGCGGGCAAAGCGGTTGCGGATCGCCACCACCTCGAGAAAACCGTTGCCGACCACCCACTGCTCCAGGGTGTGGAACATGGCGAGCGCGCTCTGGCGCACCGCCTCGTTAGGGCTGGCGGCAAGGGAGGTGCTGGCGGCGGGCAGGCTGCCTGCGACCTGCTGACCCTGCTCATCCAGCAGGGTCAGTTTCAGCCCCTTGCGGCGGGCGAACAGCTCAGCCTCGGCAGCCACCAGCTCATCCATCAGGGCGGCCGCAGCGGGATCTTCAATCACATTGCAATCGAAGAAGGCGCTCCAGCCTTGCAGACCGCGCTTGAGATCATCCTCGTCGGCCTGCACCAGCATCTCCCGCAATTCGGGCAGACGGGCCGGATTGGCACAAAAGGCCTTGTAGGCCTGCTCGGCCGCGGTGAAACCGGCCTGATCATCGCTGGTGCCCATATAGGTGGACCAGAAGAGATCCTCCTTGCGCCTGTGCACCTGCAGGTAGTCGGCGTTGAGCTGGTTGAAGTAATTCCTGGCAATGGAACTCATAAATTCCCTCTTTTTATGGGGTCACCCGCAGCGGGGCCCACTCCTTTTTTTAGTGAAATGCCAAATGATTCACACTCTTTGGCAAAAATTGCGCAGGGATGCGCCTGAACACGCTACCAAAAAGTGGGGGTTGCTGTCTGCTGACTATACTGATGTTAAAACGCTCATTTGAGAAAGCTCGGCAAGAGACTGAAAGTAAATGAGTTGTTAACTCTTACGAACTGGCTGCCGCAGTACAGAGCCACATAAAATCAACAGGGAAATGAGGGTTTAGTCATGTTCAAGCTCGGTGATATTACCGTGAGCCGCAAATTGATTTTGCTGCTCGCACTGGCGTTTGTCGGTTTTGTCTCGCTGCTGCTTATCTCGGCCAACGCGCTCCAGCGCAATCTGATGAGCGAGCGAGAGGCGCGGCTCAATGCGGTACTGGGGCAGGCCATGAGCCAGATCCAGTTTCTGGCCAGCACCCTGCCAGCAGAGCAGGCCCAGCAGGAGGCGCGCAAGCTGCTGACCAACACCCGCTTTGATGGCAACAACTATTTGTTCGTCATCGACGAGAACCGCACCATGGTGGTTCACCCCATCCGCCCCGAACTGGTCGGCCAGAAGATGGGTGAAGGGGGTGCCGCCACCACCGGGCAGTTCTGGTATCAGATGGTGGATATCGCCAAAGGGGGCAAACAGGGCACCCTGCAATATGTCTGGACAGGCCCATCGGGCGAAACCGCCGACAAGCTCTCCATGGTCTCCGGCTATCAGCCCTGGGGCTGGATCCTCGGTTCCGGCATGCTGCTGCAAGATATTCAGCAGACCATCTGGGCCCAGTACATGAAGATGGGGACCGCCACCGCCATCGTGATCCTGCTGATGGGGCTGCTGGGCTGGCGCATCACCCACTCCATCGTCTCCCCCCTCAGCCAGATCAACCACGCTATGCAACGAGTCGCCAAGGGGGATCTGGTGGTAAGCATCCCGGTACAGGGCAAGGATGAGTTGGGAGTGGTCGCCCGCTGCACCAACCAGAGTCTCGATGCCATCCGTCACGCCCTGCTGGAAGCCAGCCAGGGGGCTCGCAACGTGGCAGATGCCGCCCTGCGCATAGCCGCCTCTGCCGAGCAGACCAATCAGGCGGTGACCAGCCAGCGGGATCAGCTGGCCCAACTCGCTACCGCCATGAACGAGATGAGCGCCACCATCTCCGATGTGGCCGGACACGCCGAAAATACCGCGCGGGATACCCAGGAAGCGACCGGTGAAGCCGGGCTCGGCAACCGCGACGTTCACGCCAGCGTGCACGGCATCAAGGCGCTGGCCACCGAGGTGGAGCAGGCCACCCAGCAGGTCAACCAGCTCAAGGAGGGGGTGATGCAGATCAGCGAAGTGACTGCTGTCATCAGCGCCATTTCGGAGCAGACCAACCTGCTGGCCCTCAACGCCGCCATCGAGGCAGCCCGTGCCGGTGAGCAGGGCCGCGGCTTTGCCGTGGTGGCCGACGAGGTGCGCCAGCTGGCCAGCCGCACTCGCCAATCCACCGAAGAGATCCAGAGTACCATTGCCCAGCTGCAGCAACGGGCCGTCACCGCCGCCAACGCCATGGATACCAGCCGCAAACTGGCAGAGAGCAGCGTCAACCAGTCCCAGCAGGCGGGGCAGGATCTCACCCTGATCGTCAACCACATCCAGCATGTAAGCGACATGGCGACCCAGATCGCTACCGCCGCCGAGCAGCAGAGCATGGTGGCCGAGGATATGAACCGCAACGTCAGCGGCATCAACGACTCGGCGCTGGAGATGTCCCAGTCCGCCTCGCAACTGGCGCAGGAGAGCGAGCTGCTGGCTGGTCTTTCCCGCAGTCTGGATGAGCGGCTTGCAGTGTTCAAACTGGGCAAGGAGTCCTCCACTGCACCGATGATGGCTCCCGTATCTCCCCCCTCCGGAGAGCAGCGCGCCCGCCATTGATGGCGTCAATCCGTGTCGCCTTGTCACTCGACCTGCCAGCTCTGCTGGCAGGTTTTTTTACGCCAACAACACGCAATCAGCATGCACCTTATCGGCATATTCAACGACATTCAGCACAATTCAGGATTAAGAGAGTGATTTGAAAACAGTTAGTTAGATTGATTTTTGCGCCATTGAATGGCGAATTTAAACATTTAACTTCAAATAATTAATCAATGCAGTGCACAATGCCGATGGCCGAACATTTGGCCCATCAGTAACTATCTAGTCATTTGGCAAACTGACCGAAAGGTCGGGACGCAAAGCCTCCGGTCTACAGACGTTTTGTCCAGGATAGCGGGGTTGCCACACGCAAGTGTGCATCGGGGACCTCCCCGGCCAACTGACTGCCCACATCTATCGAACAGAGGAATGTATGGCAGCAAAAATCCAACTCAATCACATCGCAGCGGTGCTGGCCCTGCTTGCCAGCGGCAGCGCCCTGGCGCATGGCTACATCAGCCAGCCCGAGAGCCGCAACTACCTGTGCAAAACCGGTGGCAACAGCCAGTGTGGCGGCGTGCAGTGGGAGCCCCAGAGCGTGGAGGGCCCTTCCGGCTTCCCGCAAACCGGCCCGCAAGATGGACAAATCGCCTCGGCGGGCAGCCCGCGCTGGAGCGAGCTGAACATCCAGACCAGCGACCGCTGGACCAAGCGTGAAGTACAGCCCGGTCCCTTCGCCATCAGCTGGACCTTCACTGCCAACCACGTCACCCGCAACTGGCGCTACTACCTCACCAAGCAGGAGTGGAACCCCAACCAGCCGCTCACCCGCGCCTCGTTCGACCTGACCCCCTTCTGCGTCATCGACGGCAACATGGTGCAGCCGCCCAAGCAGGTGACCCACAACTGTGTCCTGCCGGATCGCACCGGTTATCAGGTGATCCTCGGCGTGTGGGAAGTGGGCGACACCAGCAACAGCTTCTACAACATCATCGATGCCAAGTTCAAAGATGGCAGCCAGCCGCCGCTGGAGTGGAGCCAGGCAGGCACCATCTACCCCTCCATCGACCTCGCAGTGGGTGACAAGGCGATGACCCGGGTATTCGATGCCAACGGCGAGCGCCCCGATCTGCAGACCGTACTGACCATCACCACCGCCGAGCAGGGCCAGAAGAACAGCTGGGCCCACGCCCTCGCCAGCAAGATCAACGCCGAGCAGAACCTGATCCGCGCCGGTCAGCAAGGGACCGATGGCCAGTTCAATCCGGTCTACGGTATGAACTCCGTCTATCTGCATCGAGACAGCAAACTGGATCGAGTCGAGATTGATCTGCAACAGCTGCAGCCGCCGGTAGTGGACAGCATCAGCGTCAGCGGTCTGGCCAGCGACTATGTGCTGGACAACGGCAAGGCAACCCTCGATTTCACCGTCACCGCACAGGGCGATCTGGCCGTCACCAACACCCTCTATGACCACGGCGGCGTCGCCAAGGGTGAAAGCAGTGCCGACATCAGGGACAGCAGCCACACCTTCACCATGGCGCTGGAAGGTCTCAAGGCTGGTCACCACCAGCTGGTGATCAAGGCCACTCCGAAAGCGGGCGGCGAGACCATCCAGCAGACCATGGATCTGATGTTCAAGGAGCAGAGCAGCGGCGAATACGACTTCGTCTTCCCGAACTCGCTCAAATCCTATGCCGCCGGCACCAAGGTGCAGCAACCGAAAAATGGCAAGGTCTATCAGTGCAAGCCCTTCCCCTACAGCGGCTACTGCCAGCAGTGGACCACCACCGCCACCCAGTACGAGCCGGGCATCGGCTCCCACTGGCAAGAAGCCTGGATTGAGCTGAAGTGATCCGCAGCGGGTCATGACGCCACCAATAAAACGGGGAGCCATTGGCTCCCCTTCTTGTCTTCTATCCCCGTTCAAATCTGGACGTCGATGGCGGGCTCGCAGCCCATAACTCCTCCCCGATAGCCTGCACGACTCTTGCGCAGTGCTCGCGATCCATCTCTATTGCTCATATCGGCCACTCGCACCAGGAGCCGGACGCAGACTCTGTGAGCTATGCCCCTCTGGCCCATTGCTCGCTGTGCCATCATGGGAACAAGGCAGACAGATGACGAAAAGGAAGTCGTTATGTGGATCAATGCAGAACCCGTCAATGGCGCCCTGGTGTCGCTGGTCATCGGCCTGATCATCGGGCTGGAACGCGGCTGGCAGGTGCGCCAGCTGGGGGACAACCAGCGCATCGCCGGGATGCGCACCTACGGCCTCATCGGCCTGCTCGGCGGGGTCTGCGGTTTGCTGCTGCCGACTCTGGGCCCCTGGCTGCCGCTGCTCGGCCTGCTGGCGGTGGTGATCGGCTGCGGCCTCTCGGTCTGGCTGGCCCAGCGCTGGCAAGGGGAGTTCGGCCTCACCAGCTCGGTGGCCATGCTGCTCACCTATTTGCTGGGGCTGATGTCGGTGCTGCTGAGCCCGAGCGAGGCGGTGGCCTGCGCCGTGCTGGCCGCCCTGTTGATGGGGCTAAAGGGCAAGATCCAGCAGGGGATGCTGTTTCTCAGCGAGACCGAGTTTCACGCCACCCTGCGCTTTCTGCTTATCTCGCTGGTGCTGCTGCCGGTGCTGCCCAACGAGGAGATGGGGCCCCTCGATGCCTTCAACCCCTTCAAGATCTGGCTGATGGTGGTGGTGATCGCCGGCATCTCGTTTTGTGGCCACTTCGCGGTGCGTCTGCTCGGCACCCGCGCTGGGCTGGTGCTCACCAGCATACTGGCGGGATTGGCCTCCTCCACCGCCCTCACCCTGCAGTTTGCCCGCCTCAACAAGGAGCAGGGGGGGCTGGAGCGACTGCTGGCCACCGGCATCCTGCTGGCGGGGGCCACCATGTGGCTGCGGCTGCTGGTACTGGTGCTGCTGATTCACAGCGAACTGGCGATGCGCCTCGCCGCCCCGCTCGTGTTGCTGGCGACCACGGTCTACGGTTTTGCCTTCTGGTTCTGGCGCCAGCGCGAGGAGCTGACTGACGGCCCGGTACAGCCGGAAACCAGCAACCCGCTCGATCTGGCCACCGCCATCAAGTTCGGCCTGCTGCTGGCGCTGATCGGCTTTATGGCAACTCTGCTGCAAGACAAGGTAGGCAACTCCGGGGTCTATCTGCTGGCGTTGGTGTCAGGCATCACCGACGTGGACGCCATCACCTTGTCGCTCTCCCAGCTCTCCCACAAGGAGCTGGCGCTGGAGGTGGCGGCCCGCGGCATCCTGCTAGCCGGGCTGGTCAACTCGCTGGTGAAGGGGCTGCTGGCCCTCGGTATCGGCGGTCGCAGCCTGGGGCTGCGGGTGCTGCTCCCCTACTTCGTCTCGGCCCTGCTGATCCTGCCCCTCATCTGGCCGGCAGGATGACGGGGATCACCTGCCAGAAGTGACAGACTGACGCCCCTCCCGCTTGTCACGTATACTGCTCCCTCTTGCAGCATGAGGAGGTAGCAATGGCGAGCGACTGGGACAAGGTACTGGCTGGCGGGGCACTGGATAGCCAGAGCGAGGAGATAGCCAACGACCGGATCCGCGGTCAGGCGCTGCTGGCCCGGCTCAATGGTTCATCGGCGGGCGATGCCCCTCTGCGCCAGCAGATCTGCCGCGAACTGTTTGGCCACTGCCCCGACTCCTGCTGGATCAGCACGCCGTTTACCTGCGAATTTGGCCGCAACATCCATATCGGCGAGAAGACCTTCTTCAACTTCAACGTCACCATTCTCGACGTGGGCGAAGTGCACATCGGCAGCCATGTGCTGCTGGCCCCCAACGTGCAGATCTATACCGCCACCCACACAATGAACTATCTGGAGCGACGCAACTGGACCGCTTACAACAAACCGGTGCGGATCGGTGACGACTGCTGGATTGGCGGCGGCGCCATCATCTGCCCCGGCGTCACCATAGGGCCACGATCCATTATTGGCGCAGGCGCCGTGGTGACCCGCGACATCCCGGCCGACTCGGTGGCGGTGGGCAATCCGGCCAAGGTGATCCGCACCCTCAAGCAGGATGAGGAGCGCTGCTGGGAGTTGGCCCAGTGATGGTACTGGCGCTGCTGCCACTGGGCGCCGCCCTCTGGCTCGGCCTCGGCGAGCAGCAGTGGTGGCCGCTGGCCGCACTGCTGACCATGAGCCTGCTCACGGTGGCCGCCTACGCCTGGGACAAGCGGCAGGCGGTGCGGGGCGAGTGGCGCATTCCCGAATCGAGGCTCCATCTGCTGGAGCTGTGCGGCGGCTGGCCGGGGGCACTGGTGGCCCGCCAGTGGCTGCGTCACAAGACCCAGAAGCGCAGCTACCGGCTGGTCTTCTGGTTTATCGTGCTGCTGCACCTCACCCTGTGGGCACTCTGGGTCGGGCGGCCACTCTGGCAGCAATAGCTGTCTGCGTCACAAAGGGACAATGGGCCCCATTGCGGCCGCCCGGCGGCTGTGAGAAAACAGAGCAGATCTCATCAGCGTTTTCGCCGTCTATAGACGACAAGGAGTCGTGACATGACCATGTGGACAGGCATAGTCCTGATCGTATTTATCAGCGTATTGTTCGGATATCTCGGCAAACGGGCCCGCTATCAGATGGGGGATGCCCGCATCACCGACCGCCTCGGCAGGCAGGATATGATCATCAGAGAGTTGCAGGAGCGGATCGCCAATCTGGAGGCGATTGTCATCGAGGAAGAGAAACGGCGACCGTTCCGGGAGCTGTGATGTTTCACCGCCAGGTTTCAGATACAGAGAGGGCTGCATGATGCAGCCCTCTCTTGTTTGAACTGATTCAGATTGCCAACGGCAGCAACTCGGCATAGTCGCGGATCGCCGGAAAAGCGGTAATGCTCTGCTCCGGCTTGCAGCTATCCGGATTCTGGATCGCCAGCTGATAGCCGATACCATAGTCGGCGGCAGCCCGCAGGATCCGCTCGCTATCATCCACAAACAGGGTGCGGGCCGGCTCGAACGCCAGCCGCTGTGCCAGCGCCTGCCAGCAGAGCTGGCTCTCCTTCGACCAGCCCAGCTCGTGGGTACTCACCATCAGATCCAGATGGTCGCTCAGCCCCAGCTGCGCATCCTTCACCGACAGACTGGCGGGGTGGGCGTTGGTGAAAAGCACCAGCTGCTTGCCCGCGGCGCGTAGCGCGGCCAGAAAGGGGATGGCATGGGGGCGCCACTGGATCTTTGCCAGCAGCTCCTGCTTGAGGGCGCGAATGTCGAGCCCCAGGGTCTCGCTCCAGTAATCCACGCAGTACCAGTTGAGGGTGCCGTTGACGGCGTGATAGTGGACATCGATCTGCGCTTTGGCTTCATCCAGCGGCAGACCGAGCCGCTCGGCGTAACGCTCCGGCACCAGCTGCTGCCAGAGGTGGTTGTCAAAATGCAGATCGATCAGGGTGCCATCCATATCGAGCAAGACGGTGTCTATCTGGTGCCAGGGCAAGGTGGTAGCGCGGGAGTGTGGCATCGGGTCTCTTGATCGCGGATCTCGGAAAACGGGGCGGCAGTATAACGGATTTTTCCTCCCCCTTTGCCATCCCTGGCCCGTGGTGTTCGGTGTGAGAGTCGTTTACTCTTGAAGCACGATTTTTTAACGAGCAGCCAGCGTCCGATGAGCGACCCCCACAAGAGCAAACCCGAGCACATCTCAGCCGACCAACTGGATAACCCCAAGAGCAAACCGGAGATCCTCAAGGCCGAGATCGTGGCCGAGAGTCGGCTGTTCAGAGTGGAGTCCCTCCACCTCAAATTCTCCAACGGCGAAGAGCGGGTCTACGAGCGGATGCGCGGCGGCAATCGTGGCGCCGTCATGGTGGTGCCACTGTTCGATGCCCACACCCTGCTGCTGGTGCGCGAATATGCCGCGGGCACCCACTCCTACGAGCTGGGCTTTCCCAAGGGGCTGATCGACCCCGGTGAAGATGCCTTCGAGGCGGGCAACCGGGAGCTGATGGAGGAGGCAGGCTTTGGCGCCAACAGCCTCACCCTGCTCAAGGAGGTGTCGCTGGCGCCCGGTTACTTCTCCAGCCGGATGGACATTTTACTGGCGCGGGATCTCTTCCCCGAGCAGCGGATCGGCGACGAGCCCGAACCGCTGGAAGTGATCCCCTGGCCGCTGAACCGGATCGACGAATTGCTGGCGCGACCCGACTTCACCGAGTCGCGCAGCATCAGTGCCCTGCTCTTGGCCCAAAAGTGGCTGGCGGAGCAGGCAGAGTAGCCCGCAGACGGGCAGTTAACAGACAGAGGATAACGAGATGCAGGAGTTGTTGGCCTGGGTGCCGGGGGTCAAGGAGATTGCCCGCGAAGCCGGAAGGATCCTTCACGACATCTATCACGGCGGTCAGTTCGAGCGTCAGCTGAAGGAGGATGCGACCCCGGTCACCAGTGCCGATCTTGCTGCCGATGCCTACCTCAAACAGGCGCTCTCGGCGCTCACCCCCCATGTGCCGGTGCTGACCGAAGAGGCAGCCGACATCCCCTTCAGCCAGCGATCCAACTGGCGGCAGTACTGGCTGGTAGATCCCCTCGACGGCACCGGCGAATTTATCGCGGGCAGCGGCGACTTCGCCACCCTGATCGCCCTGGTGCGGGACAATGTGCCGGTGCTCGGGGTCATCTACGCGCCCGAGTCCAACGTGCTCTACTGGGCGGTGCGCGGCTACGGCGCCTTCAAGGAGGTGAATGGCGAGGTACTGCCCATCAGCGCCATGCATCACGAGCATGACCAGCCCGACTCGCTGGTGGTGGCTATCAGCCGCCGCCAGAAGCTGGAGAACCTCACCCGCCGCCTCAACCCGGCCATCAACTACGAGCTGATCCCGCTCGGCTCCAGCTCCCTCAAATCCTGTCTGGTAGCGGAAGGGGCGGCCGATTGCTACGTGCGGCTCGGCCCCACCGGCGAGTGGGACACCGCCGCCGCCCAGTGCATCGTCGAGGCAGCCGGTGGCCGTATCCTCAGCCTGGCGTTGCAGCCGCTCAGTTACAACGAAACCGAGTCGCTGGAGAACCCGGACTTTATCGTGATGGGGGATCCGGATCTCGCCTGGGGCAACATTCTGGCCCACTAGGCGGATAGAGCTAGCATCACACCAGACAAGCAGGCGGCCCGATGGCCGCCTGCTTTTTCAGGGAAGTTGCCCCGGGTGATGACCGGTGTGATCCGCTGGTCAAGGCGCTCTTGAACAGCGTGATACGCTGGCAAAGCGGCAAAATGATAGTGAAACATCACAATCGGTCGGCGAGAAATGGTGCGATTTTTCACGTAATTCTGAAAACACCTGATTAGCCAAAATAAAAAAATGGCAGTAGATCAAATTTTGGTTTGATATTTCACAAAAATCACCATTGTCAGTTTTGTTGCATTCTGTGATCCAGATTCCATTCCCAATCTCGCTGGCTAAACCCCGCAATGGCAGTGATATGTTTCAGTCTCGCCTTTTGAGAATTAAATCCCGATAAACCACAATTAACTCAGATTAAAACACTAACAAAAAGTGAATTAGTAATGAGTTTATCTGTAGAGGCTACCAAGGAGCTATCCGGTTCCTGCTCCACCACTGCCAGCACCACCCGCTGGCGCCGTCACGACACCCACTGGGTCATCAGCCTGTTTGGCACCGCCGTTGGCGCCGGTATCCTGTTCCTGCCCATCAATCTGGGTCTGGGCGGCATCTGGCCCCTCGTTATCGTCACAGTACTGGCAGGCCCCATGACCTTCCTCGCCCACCGCGGGCTGGCGCGCTTCGTGCTCTCCTCGTCACGCCCCCACGCCGACTTCACCGAAGTGGCGGAGGAGCATTTCGGCAAGATGGCCGGCCGCCTCATCTCGGCGCTCTACTTCCTCTCCATCTTCCCGATCCTGCTCATTTACGGGGTCGGCCTGACCAACACGGTGGAGAGCTTTATGGTCAACCAGCTCGGCATGGCGACCCCGGATCGGGTGATGCTCTCCGGCGTGCTGGTGTTTGCCATGATCGCCGTGATGCTGGCGGGTGAGAAGGCGATGCTGCGCGCCTTCGCCTTTATGGTCTATCCGCTCGCGGCCATTCTGGCGGCCCTCTCCTGCTACCTGATCCCTCAGTGGCAGTGGCCGGAAGTGACGGCGTTTGAAGGGGTCAGCTTCCTCAATACTGTCTGGCTGGCGCTGCCGGTCACCGTGTTCGCCTTCAGCCACGCCGCCGCCATCTCCGGTTTTGCCAACGTGCAGCGTCGTGAATATGGCGAACAGGCAGAAGCCAAGAGCGGCCTGATCCTGCGCAACACCACAGTGATGCTGGTGGGCTTCGTGCTGTTCTTCGTCTTCTCCTGCGTGCTGAGCCTCTCGCCAGCCCAGCTGGCCGAAGCCAAGGCCCAGAACGTCTCTGTGCTCTCCTATCTCGCCAACATCACCGACAACCCGGTGATCGTGACTCTGGGGCCGCTCATCGCCTTTATCGCCATCAGCTCCTCCTTCCTCGGCCACTTCCTCGGTGCCCGCGAGAGCCTGAAAAGCCTGATCGCCAAGCCCACCGGCCTGCCGCTGGCCAAGGCGGACAAGGTCGGCATCGCCCTGATGTTCTTCGCCATCTGGGGCGCCGCAGTGATCAACCCGGGCATTCTGGGGCTGATGGAGACCCTCTCCGGCCCGGTCATCGCCATGATCCTGTTCATCATGCCGGTGATTGCCATCTACAAGGTAGAGGCGCTGGCCCGCTTCCGTCACGGCTGGACCAACGGTTTTATCCTGCTGACCGGTTCGCTGGCAGTATCGGCGCTGCTCTTCAGCCTGTTGAAGTAACGACTCGCAGCAGAAAACAAAAAAGAGAGGCGACCTTGGGTCGCCTCTCTTCTCTCTGTTCGGGTGTGAATTCAGCCCAGCTTGGCGCCGTTCTCCACCGCCTGCTCGGGGATAGCCATCACCACTGCGCCATCCGGCCGATAGAAACCGGTCAGTAGAAACTCCGACTGAAACGGCCCTATCTGTTTGGTCGGGAAGTTGACTACGGCGATGATCTGGCGGCCCACCAGCTGCTCTGGCTGGTAGAGAGCGGTGATCTGGGCGCTGCTCTTGCGAATCCCCAGTTCGGGACCAAAATCCGCCCACACCTTGTAGGCCGGTTTGCGCGCCTCGGGGAACGGCTCGACCCGCACCAGGGTGCCCACCCGGAGCTCCACCATCTCGAAATCCTGCCAGCTAATCGTCTCCATTTCGGCTCCTGTTTATCGTGTACCTTGCATGACCCGCAGCATGGCCCAAAGAGAGCATCCCGTCTTCGGCGATCAGCCGTTTCGTTACGGCAGGTGGCCGTTTTGCTGGCGCCAGAGGGACGGAGTAAGCCCGGTCTCGGCCAGGAAGCGCTCGCTGAAGGCCCCCTGATTCTGGTAACCACAGAGGCTGGCAATCTCGCCGACGGGCAGTTGCGTACCGGCAAGCAGGGTACGCGCCAGCGCCATGCGTCGACTGCGAATGTAGTGGGAGACGCTCACGCCCAACTGCTGGCGAAAAGCGAGCTTGAACTGGCTCTGGCCAAGGCAGGCGATGGCGGCGAGTTGCTGATTGGTCAGCGGGGCGGCAAGGTTGGCCTCGATATGGCGCTGCACCTTGAGGATGCGGGCGGCAAGACGCGGAGTGGCAGTGCTCTGCATCCCCTGCCCTTCAGCCAGCAGGGAGAGCCACACCTGCTCCATGCCCGCCACCTGCCGCCCCTCGGCCACCATGCGGTGCAGAAAAGCGAGGTAGTGGCGCTGGGGCTCATCCAGCTCGATAAAGGGGCAGGCCGCCAGATCGCCGGGCAGCCAGTCGCTCTCCTGCACCAGAAACGAAAGCGCCGGATCGGCGGCATAATCGTGCCGCTCGCCGGGAGCGATGACGCAGACAGAACCGGGGGCAAGCCTGCGCCCCCGGCCCTGCACCTCGATCTCGAGGGGGCCGTCGAGGGGGATCACCAGCTGGGCAAAGTCGTGGCTATGACTGCAGACATGGTGGTGATAGTGGCGCAGGCTGAAGCGGGACATGGCAGATAGCAATGACGCGGCCAGGGCCGCGTCATTGGGGGTTATTCCTTGTCGAAATCTTCGATCTCTTTGCCCAGCGCTTCCATGATGGCGCGCGCTTCGGCCGGGACACTGTCCGGTTGATCCTTGCGCAAGTCTTCGTCGCAAGGGAGCGGCTGGCCGGTGAAAGCGTGCAGGAAGGCTTCACAGAGCAGCTCGCTGTTGGTCGCATGACGCAGGTTGTTCACCTGACGGCGGGTGCGCTCATCGGTCAACACTTTCAACACCTTGAGCGGGATCGAGACGGTAATCTTCTTGACCTGTTCGCTCTTCTTACCGTGTTCCGCGTAGGGGCTGACGTAGTCGCCGTTCCACTCTGTTCCCATGACTCACCTGTTCTCATTTAGCCGTGAGCGCGGATTTTAACCCTTAAGGAAATTAATGGCAATCCAACAGCAAAGCCATTTAGACGTCTAGAAGTGTTGACGGCTTTTTTAAGCTGGCGTAGTGTGGTTGTCCATGAGCCCGCAATGGCGGGATGGCGCGTGGCAGCAAGATGCCGGCGTGTAAAGAGACATCAAGGAGAGTGATATGACCCACAAGGCTACCCTGGCGGTTCGCACCGGGATTGAGACAGACCAGCAACACGGTGCCGTGGTGCCCCCCATCTACCTCTCCAGCAACTACACCTTTGCCGACTTTGGCGAGCCCCGTCAATACGATTATGCCCGCTCCGGCAATCCGACCCGCACCAATCTGGCGGACGCGCTGGCGGCGCTGGAAGGGGGCGCAGGCGCCGTGGTTACCGGTACCGGCATGGGCGCCGTCCATCTGGTCACCACAGCCCTGCTCAAGGCGGGGGATCTGCTGCTCGCCCCCCACGACTGCTACGGCGGCACCTGGCGTCTGTTTGAGTATCTGGCGGCCAAGGGCCACTACCGGGTGCAGTTTGTCGATCAGGGGGATGAGGCCGCACTGGCCGCCGCGCTGGCCCTGAAGCCTGCGCTGGTATGGGTCGAGACCCCCTCCAACCCGCTGCTGCGGGTGGTGGATATCAGCGCCATTGCCAGCGCCGCCCACGAGGTGGGTGCGCAGGTGGTGGTGGACAACACCTTCCTCTCCCCCCTGCTGCAACAGCCGCTCGCACTTGGTGCCGACGTAGTGGTGCACTCCACCACCAAGTACATCAACGGTCACTCAGACGTGGTGGGCGGAGTGGCGATTGCCAAAGAGGCCACACTGGCCGAGTCGCTGGTGTGGTGGGCCAACTGTCTGGGGCTCACCTCCGGGGCGTTCGACTCCTACCTCACCCTGCGCGGCCTGCGCACTCTGGCCCCCAGATTGCGCACCCATCAGGAGAACACCGATTGCATCCTCGCCTTCCTGCAACAGCAGCCACTGGTGAAACGCATCTATCACCCCAGCCTGCCGAGCCATCCGGGCCACGATATTGCGCGCCGTCAACAGTCCGGCTTCGGCGCCATGCTAAGTTTTGAACTCGATTGCAGCGAGGCAGGCATTCGCGCCTTCCTCGCGGCCCTCACCCTCTTCTCGGTGGCCGAGTCCCTCGGCGGGGTGGAGAGTCTGGTGGCCCATCCGGCCAGCATGACTCACAGGGCCATGACCCCGGTGGCGCAGCAGGCAGCAGGCATCAGCGCCCAGCTGCTGCGGTTGTCGGTCGGTATTGAACACGGTGAAGACCTGGTGGCCGATCTGGCTCAGGCTTTTGAACAGGCGCAGCAGGCAGAACAGGTAGCGAAGTAATGGAACAGCAGCAACAAGGAGAGATCGCGGTGGCCACAGAAGCAGGATTGAAGCGACGTCACGTCCACAAATTTGGTGGCAGCAGTCTGGCGGATCCGGTCTGTTATCGCCGGGTCGCCAGTATCGTTGAACAACAGGTGGGCGGGGATGAACTGATCGTGGTCTCCGCCGCCGGCAAGACCACCAACCGGCTGATCCAGCTGGTGGAGCTGGCCGAAGCGGGGGACGAAGCCGCAGGTGAAGCCATCTCGGCCCTGCAGGCCTATCAGCAGAGCCTGATCGACGGCCTGCTGGAGGGCGAGCTACAGCTTGATCTGAGCAAGCAGCTGGCCGACGACATGCAGCTGATCGCCAAAACCCTGGAGGGACAGTTTGACCGCTTCGCCCGCAACGGACTGCTCGCCTTTGGCGAAGTGTGGTCGGCGCGCCTGCTGGCGGCCCTGCTCACCAGCCGCGGCGACAAGGCTATCTGGCTCGATGCCCGCAGTTTCCTGCGCGCCGAGGATGGCGCTCTGGTCAAGGTGGATACCGCCCTCTCCAGCGAACTGCTCAAGGCGCGGCTGGCGGAGCATGCCGGTCGCATCGTGGTAACCGGCTTTATCGCCGCCGACATGGAGGGGCGCTCCCTGCTGCTCGGTCGCAATGGATCCGACTACAGCGCCAGCCTGTTGGCCCTGCTGGCGGACGGCGAATCCACCACCATCTGGAGCGACGTAGCCGGGGTCTACAGCGCCGACCCGCGTCGGGTGAAAGAAGCGCGCCTGCTGGAGCGGCTGAGCCTCGCGGAAGCCAACGAGCTGGCCCGTCTTGGCTCCTCGGTGCTGCACTCGCGCACCCTGCAACCGGTGGCCGACAGCCGCCAGCGCCTCACTTTACGCTGCAGCTACAACCCGGACGAGGGCTGCACCCATATCCTGCGCCGCGCCCCCCGCTCCGGTGGCGCCCGCATCGTCTCCTCGGTGGATCAGATCGCCCTCATTGAGCTGAAAGTGCTGCCGCAAACCAACTACGAGCAGACGGTGGCCACCATCGAGGCCCATCTGGCCCGTCACCGTCTCAACCCGCTCACCCTGCAGCGCCAGCCGGATCGCCGGATCCTGCGCCTCGCCTACACCCTTGAGGTAGCACAGGGCGCCTTCGAGCTGCTGCGCGACTTCCAGCTGCAAGGGAGCTTCACTGGCCTCATCCAGAAAGAGGGGTACAGTCTGGTGGCGCTGGTCGGCGCCGGTGTCACCGACAACGCAGAACAGTGTCATCGCTTCTATCAGCTGCTGGCAGATCAACCACTGGAGTTCGTCCAAGTGGCCCGAGATGGCCTGAGTCTGGTGGCCGTGCTGCGTCAGGTAGTGCTGGAGCCGCTGCTCATCGCCCTGCACAGCGCCCTCTTCAGCCGCCCGACCCGGGTCGGACTGGTCGTGTTCGGCAAGGGCAATATCGGCGGCCACTGGCTGAGCCTCTACGCCCGTGAAAAGGCACGGCTCGAACATGAACTCAATCTGGCGCTCACCCTCTACGGGGTGTTCAGCTCGGAAGGGGGCCTGCTGGATGAAGAGGGACTCAACCCCCTCAAGGTACAGGACAACTTCAATCCCAAGCCGCTGATCTGGCCGGAGTTGCTCTCCCAGCTTGAGCAGCACGGCTTCGACGCGCTGATTGCGCTGGACATGACCGCCAGCGAAACGGTGAGCCGCTACTATCCGGATTTTGCCCAGCTCGGCATTCACATCATCGCCGCCAACAAGTTTGCCGGTGCCGCCGACAGCGAGTTCTACCAGCGCATCAAGCAGACCAGCCGTGACCATCAGGTGCAGTGGCGCTACAACGCCACCGTGGGCGCCGGGCTGCCAATCCAGTCCAGCATCCAGATGCTGCGCCAGAGCGGCGACCGCATTCAGGGGGTCTCCGGCATCTTCTCCGGCACCCTCTCCTGGCTGTTCCAGCAGTATGACGGCACTCGCCCCTTCTCCGAGCTGGTGGACGAGGCGTGGCAGCACGGCCTGACCGAACCGGATCCCCGCGAGGATCTCTCCGGTCAGGATGTGCGGCGCAAGCTGCTCATTCTGGCGCGGGAGGCGGGCTTCGAGCTCGACTCCGCCGATATCGAGCTGGAGAATCTGGTGCCCGTCACGCTGCGCAAGGTGACCGCCGATCAGTTCATGGACAGACTGAAAGAGCTGGATGGCCCGATCCAGACCGCCTTCGAAGGGGCCAAGCGCCTCGGCAAGGTACTGCGCTACGTGGCTCGCTTTGAGCATGACGGCAAGGCGCGGGTCGGACTGGAGGCGCTGGAGCCCCACCACCCGTTTGCCAACCTCTTGCCGTGCGACAACATCTTCGCCATCGAGAGCGACAGCTACCGCACCAACCCGTTGGTGATCCAGGGGCCGGGGGCGGGTCGGGAAGTGACCGCCGCCGCTATCCAGTACGATCTGTGGCAGATCTGCGCCAGCCTCTAAGGCTGATATGCAAAGGGAGCTGCACCTCAGCTCCCGCGACAATAAAAAGCCCGAGTCGATGACTCGGGCTTTTTGCTGAATGCAGCTTCGATTAGGAGAAGCAGGCCTGCAGCACGTAGAAGATCGCGATAGCCAGGATGGCACCGGCAGGCAGAGTGATGATCCAGGAGACCACGATGTTGCGCAGTACCCCCAGGTTCAGCGCCGCAATGCCGCGCGCCAGACCGACACCCATCACAGCACCGACTAGGGTCTGGGTGGTGGAGATGGGCAGACCGGTACCGGAGGCAATCACCACTGTCGCGGCGGTCGCCAGCTGGGCGGCGAAGCCACGGCTCGGGGTCAGGTGAGTGATGCCGGTACCGACCGTCGCCATCACCTTCTCGCCCATGGTCGCCAGACCGATCACAATACCGATACCGCCCAGCGGCAGGATCCACCAAGCAATGGCAGCCTGACCGGAAATCTCGCCACCGGAAGCCACGATAGAGGCCACCGCAGAGAGCGGGCCAATGGCGTTGGCAACGTCGTTGGAACCGTGGGCAAAGGCCATGGCACAGGCAGTGATCACCATCAGGATGCCGAACACCTTCTCCACGTTGGCGAAGTGCATCTTGCTGTCATCCTGCGGGTTGTACTTCTGGCCGCGAATGTAGATCCAGCCGGCAAACGCCACTGCGATGGAGATGGCGATGGAGAGCAGAATGCCCTCGCCATCGCTCAGGTGCAGACCGACGTGGGTCAGCCCCTTCTTGATGGTCACCAGACAGATCACCAGCGCAGTCAGGAACATGTAGAACGGCACATAGCGCTTGGCGTTGTTCAGGGGATCATCGGTGTTGAAGATAAGCTTCTGCACGCTGATGAACATGAAGTAGGCGATGACACCGGAGATGGCCGGGGTGATGACCCAGGAGCCGACGATGCCGCCAAACTTGCTCCACTGCACCGCCTCCGGGCCAATGCTGACCACAGCGAAACCGACGATGGCGCCGATGATGGAGTGAGTGGTGGAAACAGGCCAGCCGAAGTAGGAGGCGAGGATCAACCAGGCGCCTGCCGCCAGCAGGGAGGCGATCATGCCGAGCACCAACAGATCCGGGCTATCGACAAACGCATTGCTGTCGATGATGCCGTTACGGATGGTGGCCGTCACTTCGCCACCGGCCAGATAGGCACCGGCAAATTCGAAGATCATGGCAATGATGATCGCCTGACGGATGGTCAGTGATTTGGTGCCGACCGATGTTCCCATGGCGTTGGCCACGTCATTCGCGCCAATGCCCCAAGCCATCAAAAAGCCGAACAAGGCCGCCACGAGCACCAGAGTGGTGCCGTAATTCGCGATAATGTCCATTAGTAGTGTTTACCCAGTCAGTCGATTACGAACGAGCCAGCATCAGTTCCAGACGGGCGCCTACGCGCTCAGCCTGATCTGCCAGGTCACCTACCCATTCGAGGATCTTGTAAAGGAACATCACATCGATCGGATTGTAATTGTGCTCAACAGCTTGCAGCTGTTGGCGCAGTCCGATCTGCATGGTGTCTGTATCGTCCTCGATCAGATCCAGCTGGTGGATCATCTCGGCAACCATTTCCACTTCCCGTCCTTTGAAGCCGGTCTCAAGCAGCTCGTCGAGCTCCCCGATCGCTTTCTCGGCCTGAGCGGTCGCATCAATACAACGTTTGAGGTAAGCCATGAAATCCGTCCGCATTTCGGCGGGGAACTCCATGCGACGACCAAGCATGCGGCCGGAGATATCCTTGGCACGGTTGGCAATCTTGTCTTGCTGGGTCAACAGCTCCAGCAGGTCGGTACGTGCAACCGGCAGGAACAGGCCGCGAGGCAGTTTCAGACGGATTTCACGCTTGAGGGTATCTGCCTCTTTTTCCAGTTGGGCGATCTGCTGCCGGATCTTCTCGGCATCTTCCCAACGGTCTTCGGCAACGGCGTCAAAGAAGGGAACCAACTGCTGTGAGCACTGGTGAACCTTGACGATATGCTTCTGCAGCGGCTTGATGGGGGACTTGGCAAAAAGCCCCAAAATAGTATTTACTGGCATGGCCAAACCTGTGTCGGTGAAAAAACACTCGATACGATTTTATGAGGCGCGCATGGTAACCGAACTGCGCCCTCAATTAAACCGCGAATTAATCTAGTCGTCTCGCGGGCATTATATCCCCGCGACCCGAATCCTGCCCCCCAAAGTTGTCTGCCAGCCCGGAATGACTATGCAAACTGAGATCGAGATAAAGTTTTTTGTCGCCAGCGACATTCAACCCGAGTTATCCAACCTGCTGAATTCTCTTGAGATTAAAGAATCGTCACAACAGCAGCTCGGCAACGTCTATTTCGATACGCCGACCCTGGCTCTGCGCCAGCTGGAGATGGGACTGCGGATCCGCCGCTGCGATGCCTTCGCCGAGCAGACCATCAAATGCCGTGGCCAGGTGGTGGGCGGCCTGCATGCCAGACCTGAGTACAACGCCCCAGTCAGCGGCGATCTGCCGACCCTCTCGGCCTTTCCCGATGAGATTTGGCCAACCCTGAGCGAGCGCGACCACATTCAGCAGCAGCTGGTCGCCCAGTTTCGCACCGACTTCCTGCGCCGCCACTGGCTGATCGCCTTCGAGGGGGCCGAGATTGAGCTGGCCTGGGATCAGGGAGAGATAGTCGGCAGTCAAGGCAGCACCACCATCAACGAGCTGGAACTGGAGCTCAAATCAGGCGCTACCGCGGCGCTGTTTGCACTGGCCCAACGCCTCGCCGGGAGCGGCGGGCTGCGCCTTGGCGCCCAATCCAAGGCCCTGCGCGGCTATCGACTGGCTGGTCTTGGCAAACCGCTGGCCCTGCAGGCGCTGGTCGAACATGAAGGTATGGATGGCACAACGGGGGTAAGCGAGGGGCTGCGCCACTGGCAGCATCACGAGCAGGTCTGGCTGGAGCATCCTCAGGATAAAGGCGTTCAACAGCAGGCACTCGCAGCCCTGTGCCAAGGGATCGATCTGCTCGCCCGCACTGCGGCCACGCTGCCACAACCCGCACCTTGGCTGCCAGCACTGACCAGCCTGCACGCCCATCTGCAAGCCCAATCGGACGAGCAAAACGAGTGGCCTGCCGAGCTGGCCGATCTCTTCCTCTATCCGGCATATGTCGAGTTGCAGCTGGCCATCGCCGCCTGGCTGCATCACGCAGCCAGAGTGGTGCGATGTCGTAAATAAAGGCCAGAAACAAAAGCTGAAAACAAAACGGGTGAGCCTTGGCTCACCCGTTTTGCATTACAGCAGGTTGAGCTGCTGCATGGCGCTGCGAATGCGCTCGCGAGTCGCCTCCGACAGTGGCATCACCGGCAGACGGCACTCCTCGCTGCAGAAACCGAGCAGGGAAGCGGCAAATTTGGCACCAGCCGGGCTCGGCTCGGCAAACATCGCCTGATGGAGCGGAATCAGCTTGTCTTGCAGCTCACGCGCTTCTTGCCACTTGCCAGCCAGCGCCAAATTTTGAACCTCGGCCACCAGCTTGGGGGCCACGTTGGCGGTCACAGAGATACAGCCCTGACCGCCGCCGATGTTGTAAGCAACCGCAGTGGCATCCTCACCGGAGAGCCAGGCGAAGGGCTTTTTGATCAGCTGGCGCTCGGTCCAGGGGCGGGCCAGATCGCCAGTCGCGTCTTTCACCCCGGCAATGCGCGGCAGCTCGGCCAGACGGGCCAGGGTCGCCGGTTGCACGTCAACGATTGCACGCGGCGGGATGTTGTAGACGATGATCGGCTTGGCGGTCGCATCGTGTACCGCCTTGAAGTGGTGGTAGAGCCCCTCCTGATTGGGGCGGTTGTAGTAACCGGCCACATGCAGGGTGGCATCGGCGCCCACCCGCTCGGCATGGAGGGTGTACTCGATGGCTTCGACCGGATTGTTGGAGCCCGCTCCGGCAATAACCGGAATACGGCCAGCGACCTGTTTGACCACCAGCTCCACCACCCGGCAGTGCTCATCGTGGGTCAGGGTCGGGCTCTCACCCGTGGTGCCTACCGGCACAATGCCGTGAGTACCCTGTTCAATATGCCACTCAACCAGACGCAGTAGCGCCTCTTCATCCAGCTTTCCCTGTCGAAACGGGGTGATCAACGCAACGATTGAACCTTGAAACATGGGATCTCCTTCTCCTAAATGACGCGCATATGGCAATAAAAAACCCCGGTACGATGTGCGCAACCGGGGTTTGAAGCTTCTCAGGGATGAGAGGTTACGCGCGAACGTCGGCAGGCCCGAATTTCAGGCTTTTTTTGTGCTTTCGTTTCAACCCGTTGAACCGCATTTCGTCATCTCTGGTCAAAAAATGGTGTCTGGGCATATTTCGGGAACACGGCATAAATGTCAAGGCGAAAGGGGCTATGTATAATGGCCGCCCAAAATTGCGTGGAGAGACCCGATGAGCAGCCCAATCAGTGCCGTCAGCCAGATGCTGGAACGAAACCAAGCCCTCTTTGTCGGCAAGCGGCTACTTGTCTGTGGCGCGCTGGAGGATGACTACCCCCGCCAGCTGGCAAGCCTGGCCCGGACACTGACCGTCTTTACCACCGATTACTGCTACTACCGCAGCCAGCAGGCCGCCCTCGACGAGGCGATCCTGTTCGACCACCAGCTCGGTGGCGCCCCGCGCTTCGATGCCCTGTTGCTGCTGATGCCCAAGGCCAAGGCCGAGGCACAATATCTGCTGGCCATGATGACCCCCTTGCTGGAAGCGGGTGCCGACCTGTTCCTGGCCGGTGAAAACCGCGGCGGCATCAATGGCGCCGACAAGCTGCTGGCCCCCTATGGCGAAAAGCCGATCAAGCGCGATTCGGCGCGCCGCTGCTCTCTCTATCATGGTGAGCTGAGCAAGCCGGTTGAACCTTTCAATCTGGATAGCTGGTTTGGTCGCTACCAGTGCAAGGCCGGTGATACCGAGCTGACCGTGCTGGCGCTGCCCGGCGTCTTCAGCGCCACCGAGCTGGATCTCGGCACCCAGATTCTGCTGGCCGCCGTGCCACCGATGAAGGGCGAGCTGCTCGATTTCGGTTGTGGCGCCGGGGTGATTGGGTCCGTGCTTGCCAAGCGCAATCCGGATCTGCAGGTCAACATGGTGGATATCAGCGCACTGGCACTCGAATCGAGCCGCCGCACCCTGGCGATCAACGGTCTGCAGGGCAAGGTCACCGCTTCCGATGTCTACTCGGATGTCTCCACCCGTTTCCAGCACATCGTCTCCAACCCGCCATTCCATGCGGGTCTCAAAACCTTCTATGCGGCAACCGAGCAGTTCCTGGCCAAGGCGCCGGAATTTTTGCTGCCAAATGGTTCGCTGACCATTGTTGCCAACGCCTTCTTGCGCTACCAGCCTATACTGGAGACACACTTCAAACGGACTGAAGTGATCAGCAGTGATGCCAAATTCAAGGTCTATCTGAGCAAAATGTAAATAAGTGTAAGCAGCACAATAAAACAGCTAGAGAGCGCCATCCGGCATCTGATAAGGTATTAAGCACACGATAAAAACCACCCCTTTAGGGGTGTTTTTATACCGAACATTGAAAACCTTTTCATGTTGTTAATTCAGGGAGAGAAATACGATGGCAGGCATATTGACCATGATCCTGGCTGGTGGCGAAGGTACTCGCCTGCAGCCTCTGACCACTACCCGCAGCAAGCCTTCCGTCCCCTTTGGTGGCAGCTACCGGCTGATCGACTTTGTCCTCAACAACTTCGTCAACGCCGACTTTCTGCGCATCTATGTACTGACCCAATTCAAATCACAGTCCCTCTACCTGCACATGAAGAAGGGGTGGAATATTGTCGGCATCACCGACCGTTTTATCGATCCCATCCCGGCCCAGATGCGGATGGGCAAACGCTGGTATGACGGCACCGCCGATGCCATCTACCAGAACCTCGGCTTTATCGAGCGGGCCGAACCGGATCACGTCTGCATCTTCGGCTCCGACCACATCTACAAGATGGATGTGAGCCAGATGGTCACCTTCCATAAGCAGAAGAACGCAGCCATGACGGTTGCAGCCCTGCGCATGCCCATCGAAGAGGCGAGCGCCTTCGGGGTGATCGAGGTGGATACCGAAGGGAGGATGATCGGCTTTCAGGAAAAGCCGAAGCAGCCCAAGCACATTCCCGGCGATCCGACCCAGGCGCTGGTCTCCATGGGCAACTACATCTTCGAGACCGATGCCCTCTGCCGCGAGTTGAAGCGGGATGCCGCCGAGGAGAACTCCAGCCACGACTTTGGCAAGGATGTGATCCCGAGCCTCTACCCACGTGCCCCCGTCTATGTCTATGACTACAGCACCAACGTCATCCCCGGCGAGAAACCGCACGTCTACTGGCGGGATGTGGGCACCCTCGACTCTTATTGGCAAGCGCACATGGACTTGGTGGCCGACAATCCCCCCTTCTCCCTCTATAACCGCAAGTGGCCCCTGCACACCCACTATCCGGCGCTGCCGCCTGCTACCTTCATCGACAGCGATGAGTGCAAGGTGAAGATCGCCAACTCGCTGATCTCCGCCGGTTGCTTCATTCAGGGCAGCCAGATCCAGCGATCCATCCTTGGTTTCCGCTGCAATATCGGCGCGTGCAGCCATATCAGTGAATCCGTTCTGCTGGGGGATGTGAAGATTGGTGAAGGCTGCTCCATCCGGCGCGCCATCATTGATAAAAACGTTGAAATTGCGCCCGGCACCGTTATCGGTGAAAATCTGGACCACGATAGAGAGCGATTTACCGTATCCGAAGGCGGTATCGTGGTGGTACCTAAGGGAGCAAGAGTTGGCTATTAACCCACTGAAAATCCTGTTTGTTGCCTCGGAAGTTGAGGGGCTGGTCAAGACAGGTGGCCTGGCCGATGTCGCCAGAGCCCTGCCGATGTACCTGGCCCAGAAGGGACATGATGTCAGGATCATGTTGCCCTTCTACAAGACGATAAAGCGACGGGATGAGGCCAGACTGGTGGCGTCACGCTGGTTGCCAACCCACCCCGGGCTGCCGGATATCGGTTATCGCATCTACCAGATGGAGCTGGATGGCGTCTGCGTCTATCTGCTCGACTGCCCACAATATTTCGATCGTCCCCAGCTCTACGCCGAGAACAATCAGGCCTATCCGGATAATGGCGAGCGCTTTGCCTTCTTCTCGGCCGCGGCCCTCCATGCCTGCGAGCAGCTCGGCTTTGCTCCGGATATCGCCCACTGCAATGACTGGCACACCGGCCTGCTGCCACTGCTGCTGAAAACCCGTCACGCCCACAACCCCTTCTTCCAGCAAACCCGCAGCGTGATCAGCATTCACAACGCGGCGTTTCAGGGGGTGTTTGGCCGCGAGCAGTTCTGGGCCATGCCCGAGATCGCCGACTACGAACGCCGCATCAACTACGACTACGGCCACGTCAATCTGCTCAAATGCGGGGTGCTCTACGCCGACAAGATCAATGCGGTCAGCCCCAACTATGCCCAGGAGCTGCTGACTCACCTCGGCGCCCACGGCATGGCGCATATCTTCCAGCAACGGGCGGCCGATCTCTGCGGCATCCTCAACGGCTGCGACTACAAAGACTGGGATCCGGAGTTCGACGAATTCCTGCCTGCGACCTACAGCATCGACAACATGGCTGGCAAACAGATCTGCAAAGAGAGCCTGCAGCAGGAGGCGGGGCTGGCCGTGGCGGACTTGCCCATCTACGGCATGGTTTGCCGCCTGACCGAGCAGAAGGGCGTTCCCCTGCTGCTCCCTGCGCTGGAGAAATTCCTCCACCATCAAGTACAAGTGGTGATCGTCGGCTCTGGCGATCCTGCGCTCGCCACGCAACTGCAAACCATGGCCCGGGATTATCCGGGCAAGCTCGCCTTCATCAACACCTATGACGATCGGCTGGCTCATCTGGTCGAAGCCGGTGCCGACTTCTTCCTGATGCCCTCGCTGTTCGAGCCTTGCGGCCTCAACCAGATGTACAGTCTCGCCTATGGCACCCTGCCACTGGTGCGCGCCGTGGGGGGTCTGAAAGATACCGTGGTGGATTGGGATGCGGATCCCGAGCATGCCACCGGCTTCTGCTTCAACGATCCGACTGCCGCCATCCTGCTCGATACCATGCGCCGCAGCCTGCTCTATTTCCTGCAGGACAAGGAGCGTTTTGCCAAGGTGCAGCGCAATGCCATGAGCACCCGCTTCAACTGGCCTGACTCAGTCACCCAGTATGAACGGATGTATCAGAGCGCATTAGGCCGTTACTAAACGCCAAACGTCAGCTGATTGCTGAAGTTTTGTACCCTTGGCGCCACTTTGGGCGTCAACAGCGAAAAAAGTCCCCTTTGGCTGTTGACGCTCCCCCAAAACTCTATAGAATCCCCCTCCGCAGTGATGCGAAGGTGGCGGAATTGGTAGACGCGCTAGCTTCAGGTGTTAGTGTCCCACGGATGTGAGGGTTCGAGTCCCTCTCTTCGCACCAATACTGCCATGCTGATTCAGCAGCATGTAAATCCAACTAGAAAACCCGAATGTGCGAAGGTGGCGGAATTGGTAGACGCGCTAGCTTCAGGTGTTAGTGCCCCCCGGGTGTGAGGGTTCGAGTCCCTCTCTTCGCACCATGCTTCTCCAGACAGCATGTAAATCCAGACTGGAAACCCGAATGTGCGAAGGTGGCGGAATTGGTAGACGCGCTAGCTTCAGGTGTTAGTGTCCCACGGATGTGAGGGTTCGAGTCCCTCTCTTCGCACCATGCTTTATCCAGACAGCATGTAAATCCAGACTGGAAACCCGAATGTGCGAAGGTGGCGGAATTGGTAGACGCGCTAGCTTCAGGTGTTAGTGCCCCCCGGGTGTGAGGGTTCGAGTCCCTCTCTTCGCACCATGATTCTGACATGTAAACACAGAGCAATGCGCTCCAACCGCATTTAAAAACCAGCTGGAGAAAATCAGTGTGCGAAGGTGGCGGAATTGGTAGACGCGCTAGCTTCAGGTGTTAGTGTCCCACGGATGTGAGGGTTCGAGTCCCTCTCTTCGCACCATTCATTACGCAAAAGGCCCATCACGAAAGTGATGGGCCTTTTGTTTTTACTCCTTGTTATGGCTATGCTTTTGACGACTCCCCGCTCATCGTCATGCCAAGGAACGCATATGATACTGGATACCGACATTCACAACTTTTACGAACATCTGGTGCTCAAGGAGATTGAGAAACAGGGGCTGCAGCAAAAGCTCAACAGCGATCAGATGGCCGACCTCTGCTGCCTTACCCTCAACCAGCTTCCGGCCCACTATATTCGCCACAATGTCGACATGATCTACTTCCTGACCGACGCCAAGCGTACCGAAATGGAGAAACTGGTGGTCGAATCGCTCAAGGTAGCACAGCAGAAGATCAAGCAGGCTCCCGTCAAAAGCTCATAACCATGGCTGCTGCCAGAGCAGGGTGACGATACCGGTCAGCCCGGCCACTGGCAGCAAGATCAAGGCGGGCCGCAATCCGGGCTCCAGCATCACCCAGGCAGCCAGCAGAAAACCGGCACTCCAGGTGCCGTACTCTTTATCCTGACCCCATGCGAGTACGGCCACCGCCACCAGCAACATCATACCCCGCAATATCCAGCGCATTGTTTTCTCCCTCATCAATAATTGATAATAATTATCATCTTCATCTAATGGGGATGCAAGTGGCGTTACGGGCAGGCTTCGTATGTGACCCTTTGTGTCAACAGGCAGCTCAAAAACGGGTTATGAGATCAACTAATTTGTGATTTTTTCAATCAAATGTGCATTTTTGCCAATTTGATGGGGCTTTAACCCGTCAGGTTTGTGGTAGATTGCGGCCTCTTTTTGGGTTGCCTCCTCGGGATCGATGTATCCACAGGACGAGAGGGAGTGACCTTGGCGAGCAAGAGTTTAGGAAGTATCTATGCAAAACCAACAAAACCACATCCGACTACCGGGCATGGCACAGGTATTTGCCTGTCTGGCCATTTTCCTGGCCTTGGCATTCTCGTTCACCAGCGTGCTCGATCTGCCAATCCAGCTGGCACTGTTCATCGCCTGGTTCGTCATCATGGGGCTCGGCATCAAGCTCGGCCACGATTACAAATCCCTGGAGCAGGCGGCCGTTGACGGCGTCGCCAAGGGGATGGGGGCCATCCTGATCCTGGTCTCCGTCGGTGCCCTGGTCGGCACCTGGATTGCTGGCGGCATTGTCCCCAGCATCATCTACTTCGGCCTCAAGGTGATCCATCCGTCCATCTTCCTGCTGGCAACCCTGATCATCTGCTCCCTGACCTCGCTGGCTACCGGCACCTCCTGGGGCTCTGCTGCCACGGCTGGCATCGCCATGATGGGGATCGGCCACAGCCTCGGCGTGCCTGCGCCGCTGGTAGCCGGTGCCGTGCTCTCCGGCGTCTACTTCGGTGACAAGCTCTCTCCGCTCTCCGACTCAGTAGTGCTGGCTTCGACCATGTCCAACGTCGACGTGGTGGAGCATATCAAGGGGATGCTGCCCATCAGCCTGCTCTCCTATGTCATCACCGCCGTACTGTTCACCGTGGTGGGCATGCAGTATTCGGGCAACGTCAGCCTGGAGCAGGTCAATCTGGTGATGGAGGCCCTCGACAACCAGTTCAACATCACCCCGCTGGCCATAGTGCCGGTGGTGCTGGTACTGGGCCTGTTGGCCAATCGCAAGCCCGCCTTCCCGGTGATCAGCTTCGGAGCCCTGCTGGGCCTGATCTGGGCTATTGCCTTCCAGGGCATGGATCCGGTCAAGGCGATGCACTCGGCTTATAGTCCGTTTGCCATCACCTCCGGCATCGATTTTATCGACAACATTCTCGGTCGCGGCGGCATGGAGTCCATGCTGGGCTCGGTCGCGGTCATCATCTTCGGTCTCGGGTTTGGCGGCCTGCTGGAGAAGGTCGGCATTCTGGAAGTGATCGCCAGCGCCTTCGAGAAGCGCATCAATAGCGTCGGCAGCCTGACCAGCCACACCATCGGCACCGCGTTTCTGGCCAACGTGTTTGGCTCAGCCATGTATGTGTCGCTGATCCTGACCCCCAAGATCATGGCCAAGAACTACGACCGACTGGGACTGGCGCGCAAGAACCTCTCTCGCAACGCCGAGTTTGGCGGCACCCTCACCTGCGGCATGGTGCCCTGGAGCGACAACGGCATCTTCATGGCCGGGGTACTGGGGGTGGCAACCCTCGACTACCTGCCTTACATGTGGCTGAGCTTCACCTGCATCATTGTGACCATCACCCTCGCCTACATGGGCAAGGCGGTGAACCGGATCCCGCTGGTCGCGGCGGCAAGCTCCCGCTAAGCCATTCTGCAAACAACAAAGGCGCCATCGAGGCGCCTTTGTTGTTTCAGAGAAATGCTGTTTGATGGAGCTAACTGATCACCACAAACAAAAACAGCCCTCGTTACCGAGAGCCGTTTCATCAGACCGATAACGCCGATCAGATGGAGAAGCTGGAGCCACAGCCACAGGTCGTGGTGGCATTGGGGTTGGTCACGGTGAAGCGTGAACCTTCCAGGCCCTCGGTGTAATCCACACTGCCGCCTACCAGATATTGCAGGCTCATGGGATCGATCACCATGGTGACGCCATTCTTCTCGACTACGGTGTCTCCGTCGTTGATCTTCTCATCAAAGGTAAAGCCATACTGGAAACCGGAGCAGCCCCCACCCGTGATGTATACCCGCAGCTTCAGCTCGGGATTCTCTTCCTCGGTGATCAGGTTCTTCACCTTGTTGGCCGCCGCATCCGTCATCTGGATGGGCAGCGGGGCTTCTGCTACTGCACTCATTACTGACCTCACAACCATTAGATCCACAAACATGGAAACCGCGAAATTATCCAATACCCGACCATTCAGTTCAAGTATTCACCACGCTTAACCGGCAGCGGGAACCGGAGCTGGCGGCGCGGCGACCAGCGGCTTGATCACCTCGCCCCACTCAACCAGCAGCTCTTGCGCCGGCTGCCTGCCATCCTTGTTGATGGTGACACGGATTCGATCCGGCACAAAGCCTTCCGGCAACTGCCAATTCCCTTCCAGCAGCTGGAAATAACGCAGGGCATAGCGCCACTCGCTCACCTTCATCCCGAGATCGCGGCCGGTTAGCGTCTTCGGCTTGTCAGCCAGACTCCCCTCGACCCGGATCTGCACCTGACCACGGAACAGCTCCCGCTTCTTGGCGGGCTGGGTCAGGGCGAGACGATAGTGGTAGCGACCGGGAATGCTGGTCTCCTGCAGAGTCAGGTTGTCGATCACCACACCCACCTGTTCGCCGGTGGGGCGCATGATCCGCTCGAAAAAGGCCAGCTGGCGCTTGAGCTCCTGCACCTGCGCCTCCTGACTCTTCAGGGTGGTCTGCAACTGCTCGAAGGCCGCTTTCTGGGTCGCCAGCTGGGTATCTTTCACCCCCAATTCGGTCTTGAGCTGGCCGATAGCCTTGCCCTGACGATCCAGCGTCTCCTGCTGTACCACCAACAGACTGCTCTGGGCCAGCTCCTGACGGTTACCGACAAAGTAACCAATGAGCCCGCCAACGGCTAACACGACCAATAACTTCAATAGATTGGACATAGCCCCTCATCCCGTTATCACGCCATTTACGGCAGCGCCTATCCCTTCACTATACCGCCCTGACCGGGGCCAAAGGCGATAAAGGGAAAAATTAACTGGCCGTGGCGCTGCCATCACCCCGCTTTTGACGCGCGGCGAGCCGTAAAGTTCGCTCAAGGATCTGGGAATAGATGGGTCGGCCACCCAGCCACTGGGCAACCAGAGTCGCTCCGACCGTGGTGATCATCATCGGCAGGATCAGCTGATAGTTGTCGGTCATCTCGGTGACCAGCACGATACCGGTGATGGGGGCACGCACGGTGGCAGCAAACAGCGCCCCCATTCCGGCGATGGCAAAGGCGCCGGGCTCGATGCCAAGCTCCGGAAACGCCGCATGAAACAGATGGCCGAACACCACGCCAAACAGGGTGCCCAACGCCAGGGTCGGCGCAAACACCCCGCCTGGGGCACCGGAGCAGAAGCAGATGAGGGTCGCAACCAGCCGCACCGAGAAGATAAGGAACAGGGTCGCCATCGCATACTCATCCCCCATCAGATGAGGAATAAGCTCGGTGCCGCCGCCCGTCACCGAGGGGGCAAACAGCGACAGCACACCAAACGTTCCGGCGACCAGCATGCCGATGGCCACGAAACGGTGGCGCTTGTTCTGATGCAGCGCCAGATAACCATCCTGACAGGCAAGCACCAGCTTGTTGAAGACAAAACCCAGCACCCCGAAGGTGGCCCCCATAAAGAGGAACAGCCAGAGCGCCTTGAGGGCTGGCGCATCGTAGTGAGGCAAGGTGATCACCGCCCCCTGACCTTTCATGTTCTGCAGCATCAGGGTCGCCATGATGGCGGAGATCCCCACCGCCTTGATGGCCAGAAAGGAGTAGCGAAACTGCGGTCGCATCTCCTCCATCACGAACAGGATGCCCGCCAACGGCGCATTGAAGGCCGCAGCCAGACCTCCCGCCGCACCGGCGGCCAACAGGGCATGGCCATGCTCCTTGGGCAACCGGAAGATATCCGCCACCATCTTGCCGAGGTTGCCGCCGATCTGTACCGAAGGCCCCTCCCGCCCCAGCACCATGCCGGAACTCAGGGTGCAGATGCCGCCGAAGAACTTGACCGGCAACACCCGCCACCACCGAACCGGGCGCAGATCGTCCATCGCCCCCTCGATCTCGGGAATGCCGGAGCCGCCCGCTTCCGGGGCAAAGGTATGAGTGAGGAAGTAACCGACAAATCCCAGCAAGGCGCTGAAGCCAAAGCCAAGCAGACCGAGCTGCCACCAGGGACGGTCTGCCAGCAAGGCGATGCGTTGTTCTGCCAGCCAGTGGACACCCGATTCGAACAGACCGCACACCAGTCCGGCCAGGGTGCCGACCAGCGCCGCCAGCAGCAGCACCAGCAAGGGCATCTTGTCTTGCCGGATAATGCGGGAAAGCGGCCCCCGCGCAGAGGTATCGGCTTCAGAGGAGAGAGCTTGTTGCGCCATCTTGTTACACCAACTTGGAAAAACCATATCGTCAGCTAGCTGAGATCAGGATCACCCGGCGCGTTGCTCGGCTGCCCAGGGCTGGGGCTTTCTGCTATAGTCGGCCCGTTAAATTTTTGTCACGGGAGCAGACCGAGAGTCCGGGTGGCGAGAGCGCAAAGCATACTCCTGATGCTCCGGCCTGCCGAGTCTCAATCGGCTGCAATCCCTTGTGTGACGACCAAAATCCCATTAAGGATGATCCATGTCAAAATCAGATCAGCTGTTTGAACAGGCCCGCCAGACCATTCCGGGTGGCGTCAACTCACCGGTCCGCGCCTTCAATGGGGTCGGCGGCACGCCCCGCTTCATCGATCATGCCGATGGCGCCTACCTCTATGATGTGGATGGTCAGGCCTACGTGGATTACATCGGCTCCTGGGGCCCCATGCTGCTGGGTCACAACCACCCGGCCATCAAGGCCGCCGTCATCAAGGCCGTAGAGAAAGGGTTGAGCTACGGCGCGCCGACCGAGATCGAAGTGCTGATGGCCGAGAAAGTCCGCCAGATCGTCCCCTCCATGGAGCAGGTTCGGATGGTCAACTCCGGCACCGAAGCCACCATGAGCGCCATTCGTCTGGCCCGTGGCTACACCGGCCGCGACAAGATCGTCAAATTCGAGGGCTGCTACCACGGCCACGCCGACTCCCTGCTGGTCAAGGCCGGTTCCGGCGCCCTGACCCTGGGTCAACCGAACAGCCCGGGCGTTCCGGCCGATTTCGCCAAGCACACCCTGACCTGCGTCTTCAACGATCTGGATTCGGTGCGTGAAGCCTTCACCCAGTACGGCAGCGAAATCGCCTGTATCATCGTCGAGCCGGTCGCAGGCAACATGAACTGCATCCCGCCGGTCCCCGGCTTCCTGGAAGGGCTGCGCGCCATCTGTGACGAGTTCGGTGCCCTGCTGATCCTGGACGAGGTGATGACCGGCTTCCGCGTCTCCCTGCGCGGTGCCCAGGGTCACTACAACATCGACCCGGATCTCACCACCCTCGGCAAGATCATCGGTGCCGGCATGCCTGTGGGCGCCTTCGGCGGCAAGAAGAAGGTGATGCAGCACATTGCCCCGACCGGCCCTGTCTATCAGGCGGGTACTCTCTCCGGCAACCCGGTGGCCATGGCGGCCGGTCTGACCATGCTGGATCTGCTGCTGGAGCCGGGTCTCTATGAGCAGCTGAGCGCCAAGACAGCTCGTGTTGCCGAGGGACTGAAAGCGGCCGCCACCAAACACGGTATCCCGCTCGCCATCAACTATGTGGGCGGCATGTTCGGCTTCTTCTTCACCGACGAGCCCGAAATCACCCGCTACGAGCAGGTCACTCGCTGCGATATGGAACGCTTCAAGCGCTTCTATCACCTGATGCTCGAAGAGGGCGTCTATCTGGCGCCGAGCGCCTACGAGGCAGGCTTCCTGTCGCTGGCTCACGGCGACAAGGAGATTGAACACACTCTGGCCGCCGCCGAACGCAGCTTCGCCAAGCTGGCTGGCTAAATCGCCGCTGGTTGTCGCAAAGGGCCCGTCATGGGCCCTTTTCTATTACAGAGACTCCATCACCACACAGGGCGGCAATACGCCCATTTCTGGTGCATTACCCCCTCGTCATCCACCGATTTGTCATTCTCTGGTGCAACTTGCCCCGCCATCCCTGTCATAAAGCAGGCCCACTATTTGCACATTCACCACAAGAGCCCACGTCACCGAGGTCCATATGGCAGAGATGAGCCCCATCGATGTGCTGCGGCGCTATCAGGAGTATCAGGAGGAGCTGACCCCGCTACTGCAGGGGCTGCTCAGCGCTCCCCTTGCCTCGCTCAAGGGGTATCCCTTTGTGGTCAGCATTGACCACTATCAGGGGCCGATGTGCATCCAGCCTGCAGCACCGGCCGCCCATAATCAGCTGCACCTTATTGTGCAGGGGCAAGGACGGGAGATCACCGTCTGTCTGAATCAGCTGATTGGCTGGTTGATGGGAGACAGGGAGCGCCGCCGCGCCATGCCCTGGTTCAAGGCGGTCTATGTGGTGCTCAGCATGGCGCTGTTTCTGATCGTCGCCACCCTGATCTGGCACGGGCTGGAGCAGCTCTACCAGCTATTGTGCGGCGAGCGGCAGAACCAGCTCGGCGCCTTTAGCGCCATCATCTTCCTGACGCTGGCACTGGCGGTGTTCGATCTGGGCAAGACCATTCTGGAAGAGGAGGTACTGCTGCATAAGGATATCTTCCGCCACAGCGCCATTCGCCGCACCATCACCCGCTTTATCGCCGCCATTCTGATCGCGGTCTCCATCGAGGGGCTGTTGCTGCTGTTCAAAGGCTCGCTCGGCCAGAGCGAGCTGCTCTGGCCAGCGGTCGGAGTGATGGGGTGTGCGGTGGGTTTGCTGCTGGCGCTTGGCCTCTATGTTTTTCTGGGGGCCAAGGCCGAAGCGGCACTGGTACAGGCTAGCCTGCGCTCTCCACCGCCAGTTGCACAGGGGAGCGACGCGCCGCCCGCCAGGAGGCGTACATGGTCCAGGAGGTATAGATGACGATAAAGGCAACCAGCCACTTCAGCATCTCCATATCCATGGATTTGACCAGCATGGCGGCCAGCACCACACCGATGGGGCCGAAGATGGCCACTGCCAGCACTGCCTTGGCATCGAACGCCCCTTTGCGGATAAAAGTGCCTGCGGAGAAAACGCTAAGCACGGCGGTGGAGCCCATCATGATGGGAAACGCCGCCAGCGGATTCATCCCCAGCAGATAAACCAGCGTCATGCAGGGGGCAAACAAGCCGATACCGACATTCATCAGCACACCAAAGATGAAGTTGCCCAGCAGGGCGATCGCCAGCTTGTAGCCGCTGAGCCCCATCGCATCGCCGCCTACAGGGAAAAGCCCCAGCAGACCGGCAAAGATAAGCCCTGCAACGACCAGTAAGGAGATAGCCATCACCAACCGGATGGTCTGCCGATCAAACGAGGCCACATGGCGAGCGCCCCAGGCTGCGCCCGCTGCGGCGGCCATCATCATGCTGATCAGCGTCAGCGGCTCCACCGCTACTGCGCCGACGAAGATCAGCGACTGAGTCACGGTCGGCAGCACGCACTGCCCATTGAGGGTACCCGGCAGCACCCGATCATCGATCAGCTTGAACTGCTTGTAGCAGGCGGTCTTTACCGCAAAGCTGCCCACCCCCAGGGTATCGAGGAAGTTGGCAACCCCACCGATCAACGCCACCGGCCAGAAGGGGGTCGCCTCAAAGGATCCACTCTGCTTCTTCCGCCAGCAGGCTTGCACCAGCATAAAGATGAATACGAGGCCTCCGGCTATAAAAACCAGCCGTAAAATATCAACTAACATAGAGGTTTCTCCTGCAACGGGCGGCGATTCTAAGGCAAGCAGCAGAAAAAATCTTGACCGGAATTAAGCAATGCTCACGACACGCCTCTGCGAGGCGAAATATTTATCAATAGACTCCGAACGGCTCTGCTAATACTTGTTACTGAGGCCAACAGGCCGGGTCCTGAGCACGTTGTTATGGTCCTTTCGCGACGACCACTTGTGCCAAAGGACATAATAAAAAAGAGGGCCGGTAGTGATACCGACCCTCTTTCTGTATCTGGCCGGGGCGCTGGGCCCTCGACCATGACAACCGCTTATTGAATGCTCTTGCCGGCACGCACGTCCTTGATAAACCCCTTCAGGCTGGCTAGATCACGGGGAGCACCGCGCAGGATCTGATCACCGATGATGAAGGCCGGTGTACCGGAGATACCGAGCGCTTCAGCCAGCGCACGGTTGGTACCGAGGTTCTGGTCGATGCTGCCATCCTTGATCTTGGCTTCCACCTTGCTCCAGTCCACACCGGCCGCCACAGCCAACTGCTTGACCTGTGCTTCATCAGCGAGCGGGCCCTGATGGCTATAGAGCTTCTCGTGGAACGCCTGGTACTTGTCAGGCTGACCCAGTTGCACCGCCAGCGCAGCGCGGGCGGCGAAGTAGGAGGACTCGCTCAGAATGGGGAACTGCTTGTAGATGTAACGGATATCTTTATCTTCCGCCATCAGCTGCTTGACCAGCGGATGGGCCCGCTTGCAGTAACCGCAGTTGTAATCGAAAAACTCCACAATGGTCAGAGATGCCTTCGGATTCCCCATCTCGGGATCCTGATTGGCATAAAGCTGCTTGGAGTGAGCCTTGATCAGCGCCTTGTCACTCTCGGCCTGCTGGCTCTCCTGCTTGGCACGCAGGGCATTGGACATCTCGACCAGGATCTCGGGATTCTTGACCAGATAGTCGCGAACGATTTGCTCGACATCGCTTTTGGTCAGCTCGCTTGCATGTACCGGCGTCGCCAGCAGGGTCACACCAGCCAGCGCGCAAAACAGGGCATTTTTAATAGTCATAACGTTATCTTGCAGAGGATATGATAGAGGCCACTATAGTGGTTGAGTCTGTTTTCAAGTCAAGTTATCTGGCCAAAAAAGAGCTTGATGGGCCCTGATTGCCACTTTTTCATGTCATTTCGCACAATTAACCAGCAATCAAACCGGGCAGGGATTTACAAGCCGGATCAGCATGGTAATATTCGCCGCACTGCTGCGGAGGGGTGGCAGAGCGGCTGAATGCACCGGTCTTGAAAACCGGCGATGGGCGACCATCCGTGGGTTCAAATCCCACCTCCTCCGCCATTCATACCGAGCCCATGCAATCATGTTGCGTGGGCTTTTTGTTTGCCTGCGATTTGTCATTCCTCATAGCTCTCAACACATTAGTCTTCTTCAACATCCTCCTAATCTTCCCGCCTGCGGGCTCAATAATCACCAGAAAATCACCAATCAACCTCAGAAGATCTGAGTTACTGCGCACATCCCAGCCCACTTTCTTATTCCCCAAACCACAACGACAACACGCAGCGACCACAACTCCTGCATGTTGGTACCGCCAATAACCCCTCTTCGGAATAAAGTCAGGGCCGATTAACACAGTCATAGAAAGCAGGGACGATGGGGTTGCGGCTTAAACAGAAGGGGCGGCTAACTCAGGAAGCAGAGATCCCAAGCAAGAGATCATGACGTATAGGCGATCATGGGATGCACGGGATATGACGACGCCAGAGCCACCGGAAAAAGCGACAGCGGTTCAGCGAAGAAAGAGTACCAAGCGGAACATCAGGCTATTTGTGGAACCAGAAAACAGCGACGAGTAACAATAAGAACAGAGGAGAAGAGATAAGATGGGTCAATTATCAGGCGACTTACTGAATTGCAGCC